>CAIMWY010000023.1 GCA_903845315.1 uncultured Burkholderiales bacterium | reverse complement strand
GGAATCTCCAGCGAGCGAATCAAGCCATGCAGGGCTTCGGGTGTCACGGCCTTGCCACGCGTGACCTCTTTGAGTTTTTCATACGCACCCTGCACGCCATAGCGGCGCATCACGGTTTGAATCGGCTCGGCCAGCACTTCCCAGGCAGCGTCCAGGTCGGCGTCCAGTGCTTCGCGGTTGAGTTCCAGTTTGTTCAAACCCACATGCAGCGATTGGTACGCCAGCGCGGTATAGCCCATCGCCACGCCCATGTTGCGCAACACGGTGGAGTCGGTCAAATCGCGTTGCCAACGGCTGATGGGCAACTTCTCGCTCAGGTGTTTCAGCACCGCATTGGCCAGACCCAAATTGCCTTCGGCGTTTTCAAAATCAATCGGGTTGACTTTGTGCGGCATGGTGGACGAGCCAATCTCGCCTGCTTTCAAACGCTGCTTGAAATAGCCCAAGGACACATAGCCCCACACATCGCGTGACCAGTCGATCAAGATGGTGTTGGCGCGCGCCACCGCATCGAACAACTCGGCCATGTAGTCGTGGGGTTCGATCTGAATGCTGTAGGGCTGAAACGTCAGCCCCAAGCCCACAGGCTCGGGCGTCTCCACGACGCGGCGGCTGAAGGCTTCCCAGTCCACATCGGGCCAGGCGCTCAGGTGGGCGTTGTAGTTGCCCACGGCGCCGTTCATCTTGGCCATCATCGGCACGGCGGCAATGCGCGTGCGCACCGTTTGCAAGCGGATCACCACGTTGGCCACTTCTTTGCCTACCGTGGTGGGGCTGGCGGTCTGGCCGTGGGTACGACTCAGCATGGGCACATCGGCATAGGTGTGGGCCATCTCGCGCAACTTGGCAATCAAGCCGTCTAGGCCGGGCAACACCACCTGGTCGCGACTGGCTTTGAGCTGCAAGGCGTGGCTGGTGTTGTTGATGTCTTCGCTGGTGCAGGCAAAGTGCACAAATTCGGCGGACGCTTCCAACTCGGCGTGGCCCTTGAATTGGTTCTTGATCCAGTACTCCACCGCCTTCACGTCGTGGTTGGTGGTCTTCTCGATTTCTTTGATGGCCAAAGCGTCTTCGGTGGAAAACTGGCTCACCAAGCCCAGCAAGTGGCTGCGGGCTGCGGCGCTCAAGGGCTTGAACTCGTCAAAGCCCGCGTCGCTCAAGGCGATGAACCAGGCGATTTCAACCTGCACACGCCGGTGCATATAGCCTTGCTCGCTCATCAAAGGGCGCAGGGCGGAGAGTTTGGCGGCGTATCGGCCGTCCAGCGGCGACAAGGCCGTGACTTGGGTAATGCTCATCCTCAGATTTTAGGTGCAGGGTGTTTGGGCCTCACAAAACCGCGTGCAAGGTGCTTTGAGCGACTGCTGCAGCAGGCCTTGGGGCACAGGCGCTTCTTGGCTCGTTAAAATTCGGGCTTCGACATTAATCTGCCACGCATGAAACTCATCGGTGCCATCACCAGTCCCTACGTCCGCAAAGTACGCATCGTCATGGCTGAAAAGAAACTGGACTACCAGTTCTTGCTCGAAGACGTCTGGTCCGCCGACACCCACATCGCCGAAGCCAATCCCTTGGGCAAGGTGCCGTGTTTGATCATGGAGGGTGGCGAAGCGCTGTTTGATTCGCGCGTCATCGTGGAATACGTCGACACCTTGTCGCCTGTGGGCAAGCTCATCCCTCCCGGTGGGCGCGACCGCGCCGAAGTCAAAACCTGGGAGGCCTTGGCCGATGGCTTGCTCGACGCCGCCATCTTGGCGCGTCTCGAGGCGCACTGGCCGGGCCGAACTGACGGCGAGCGCAGCCAAGCGTGGATTGAACGTCAGATGAAAAAAATTGATGACACCTTGGCCGCCATGGACCGCGCTTTGGCCGAGCGCAATTACTGCATGGGCATTCACCTGAGCTTGGCCGACATTGCCGTGGGTTGCGCTTTGGGCTATTTGGATTTCCGTTTTGCCACCATCGATTGGCGCAGCGACCACCCCAACTTAGGCGCCTTGTACGAGCGCTTGGCGCAACGCCCCAGTTTTCAAGACACCCTGCCGGCTTGAACCGTCAGCCCTTGGCGCGGCGTTTGAGCCAGCGCATCAACGCGCCCACCAGCGGTAATTTCTCGTACAGCTCTTCGGCGGCGTCCCAGTAGTCCCGGTGCACGGCGACACGCCAGATGCCATCGTCGAGACGCAGCACCAGGTGACTGGCGCCACGGATGGTGTGGGTGGTGGTCGGTGGGTGGCCGCGAAACGCAAATAAAAAATCCCAGGTCACAAAACATTGCGTGCCTTGTTGCACACACTGGGTGATGACAAAGCGCGGCGCATCCAAGGCTTCAAACATGTGTTCAAAAATAGCGCGGATCGCAGGCACGCCCGTCACCTCGTTGAAGGGGTCTTTGAACTGTGCGTCGTCGCTGTAGATGTGCGCAATCTGCGCCACATCACTGGGCTGCAGGTGTTCAAAAAAACGCACCACACGCGCGACGGCGGCTTCTGGCGTGTCGTTCTGTGGACGAGGGTCTGCCGTGTGCATGAAGGCCTCACATGCCCGTGGCGCGGTGCACGATGGCAAAGTACCAGCGGTAAGGCAACAGGCGCAACAGCTTGAGCCAGCGCGTGAAGCGCTTGGGGAAATGAATTTCAAACAGTCCGCGTGCCCAACCTTGCAACATGGCCTGTGCCGCCTCTTCGGGGCTGATCAAGGCGGGCATGGCGAAGGTGTTCTGTGCGGTCAGGGGCGTGGCCACAAAACCCGGGTTGACCACGCTCACACCAATGCCTTCGCAGGCAAGGTCCATGTACAGGGCCTCGGCCAGGTGAATCAAGGCCGCTTTGGTGGGGCCATAGGCCAGGCTTTGTGGCAAGCCTCGGAACCCTGCCACGCTGGAGATCAAGCTCAGGTGGCCCTGGCCTTGTTGCAACAAGTGCGGCAATACGGCGTCGAGCATGTGCAGTGCGCCGGTGTAGTTCACCGCTTGGTGCTGCAGCATCTCGGGCAGCGAATAAGCGGTGGCGCGCACCGCCTTGTAGTAGCCGGCGCAATACACCACCACATCCAGCCCTTGCAGCGCCTGCACTTGCTCGGCCACGTGGCGCATGGCTTGGGCGTCGGTCACATCCAAGGCAAAGGCATGGGCGCCCGCGTGCGCTTGAACAAACGCTGCCAACAACTCGCCTTGGCGCGCTGACACCACCACGCGTGCGCCCGCCGCATGCAGCGCTTGCGCGGTGGCCAAGCCAATGCCGCTGGACGCCCCGATCAGCCACACACTGCGGCCTGACCATTGGGGGATGGGTGGGTTCATGGGCCGCATGTCAGGCGCGCCGTTGGAACGACAGGGTCACATCGCCCAGGTGGATGCCCCACTTGGTCATGCGTGCTTTGTTGAGCATGACCTGTGGGTTCATCAGGTACATCCAATCGTCCATCTGCACGTTCCAGACCTGACCATCGACCGGCAGCGCCAAGGTGTAGCCCCAGCGAAAGCTGTTGCCACGGGTTTGACCTTGGGCCGTGCCCACCACATCGCCTGCGGTGCCGCTGTAGGCGCCGTTGCCCAAGTGCTGCAAACGCCAAATGCGTTTGTCGCGGGTGCCGTCGGCATACACAAAGTCTTCGTCCAACACGCCGCTGTCGCCTTGCCACTGGCAGTTCATCACCACCGTGAAGCGTTTCACCACCTTGCCGTTGCGGTCGGTGAAGACGCCCCAGGCATCGACGGTGCCGTTGAAGTACTGGCGCAGGTCCAGCAGCGGGCGCTCGTTGGCATAGTCGTCCACGCTGGGACTGGCGCAGCCGCTCATGCCCGCCACAGCGCCTAGCGAGGCCGCGCCTGTGAGCAGCAGGTGTCGTCGGTTCATCATGTGTGTTCTCCTTATGCAGCGCCTGCCAACAGCTGTTGGCGCAACTGAGGTTGCGAGGTTTGTGGTGAGAGCCAAATGCCAAAGAAGCGGCGTGCAAATTCGGCCTCGCGAATGTCACCCACCGGTTTGCCTTGGTGCAAAAACTGAGCGCCCGACTCGGGCACATACACCCCGGTGAGGGTCTCTCCACTGCGCACATTGGGCAGCAACGCTTGCAAGCTGTCTAGCCAGGCCGCGGATTGCTCGGGGCTCAGTGCGCGCTGGCTGTGCATCTCGGTGATGGAACGCTGCGCAATGTCGCGGCCTTGAAAGTCGCGCAAATAACGCAACTCCAGCACCAAGCGCTGCGTTGCCCAGTCGGTGGGTGCAAACGCCGCGCTGCTGGCCCACAGACTGGCGTGGTACACGTCAAAGCCCCAGTAGGTAAAGCGGTGTTCACCCACCAGTCTGGGGTTGCCCAGCAGGGGGCGCAGACGTGGCAAAGCTTGCGCAATCCACTCTTTCCCCGCAGGGCTGTCTTGGGCCTGTGCAGACCAGGCGCACACCAGAGGCACTGCGGTGATGAGCCAGTGCCGGCGCTGCATCACAGCTTTTCCAGCGTGAACTGCACCACGTCGATGTTGGCTTGCTCAAACGCGGCCTCGCAATAGGCCAGGTAGAAATCCCAAATGCGCACAAACCGCTCGTCAAAGCCCAAGGCCAGCACGCGGGGCTTGTCGGCCAAGAAGTCGTGGCGCCAGCGACGCAGTGTTTCGGCATAGTCCAAACCAAAGGTCATTTCATCCACGATGCGCAAGCCCGCTGTGGCCGCTTGGGCACGGAACTCGCGCGGACACGGCAAGCAGCCCCCGGGGAAAATGTATTGCTGAATGAAGTCGGTGCTTGTGACATAGCGCTCAAACAGCGCATCGTCGATCACGATGGTTTGAATGCACGCCTTGCCACCGGTTTTGAGCAAACGCTGCACCGTGTCAAAGTAGGTGGGCCAATATTCTTGGCCGACGGCTTCAAGCATCTCGATGGAGCAAATCGCGTCATAAGGGCCGTCGTCGATGTCGCGGTAGTCTTGCAGGCGAAGGTCGCTGCTGGCGGCCAGTCCTGCGCGTTGCATGCGCGCTTGGGCGTAGGCCAGTTGTTCATGACTCAAGGTCACGCCGTGCATGCGGGCGCCAAACTCCAGCCCACCCATCTCGGCCAAGGCGCCCCAGCCACAACCAATCTCCATCACCCGGTCGCCGGGCTTGACGCCGACCATGCACAAGGCGCGGTGCACTTTGGCGTTTTGCGCCTGCGACAAATCTTGGCTGCGGTCCTCGCCAAACCAAGCCGACGAGTAGTTCATCGTGGGGTCGAGCCACAGCTGGTAGAACGCGTTGCCCAAGTCGTAATGGGCATGGATATTTTTGACGCTGTTGCGCCGCGTATTGCGGTGGAGCAAATGCCGCACGCGATACACCAAGCGGCCCAACCAGTGGCCGTAGATCAGGTCTTCCATCTCGCGCCGATTGGCCACCAAGAGTTGCAGCAACTCTGGCAGGTGGGGCGTGCTCCAGTCGCCGGCGATGTAGCCCTCGGCAAAGCCAATATCGCCGGACTTGATGGCCTCACTCAGAGGCTTCCAGTTGTGCAAATGCAAGTGCGCGTGCAAGCTGGGACGGGCATCGTCGTGCTGGCCAAACTGCGTGGTGCTGCCGTTGGGCCACATCACGCTCAAGCTGCCGTGACGCAGTTTTTGCAGCAAGTTCACAACGCGGCGCGCGCTGGCCGGCATGTCACGCGCCAGTGGCGGTGCGGATGCCTGCAAAGAGGAGGTGGAGGTGTTCATGGTGCTACGGGGCATCGGTCAACGGGTCACAAAATTTGGCGGAGGGTTGGGTTTGGTGACATAGCGCAAGCGCTTGCGCCAGAGCTGGAAAGCCTGCCAGTGGATGCGAGCCATCACCATCAGCGTCATCAAGGGAAAGCGCCACAAGGCGCTCAATTGCGCAGCACGGGTGGCGGGCACCAATACGCCGCTCACACTGGTTTGAATCAGCGGGCCTTGGTCGTCATCGTGCTCAACCCGCGCCACAGTGCGGGCATCGGTGCGCATGAAGCGAAAACGGTAGCGGCCTTCGATGGCGCAAAACGGCGACACATGAAACACCTTGCGGGCGGCCAGTTCTTGCCCCCAGCGGGGTTGGTCGAGTAAGTAGCAGTGGCGTTCGCCAAAGGTGTTGTTCACTTCCACCACGATGGCGCGCAAGCCGCCCTCTGCTGCATGGCAATACCAAAAACTTACGGGTTTGAAGGTGTAGCCCAGCACTCTGGGGTAGCAGTGCAGCCAAACCTCGCCGGTGGCGTCGGAGATGCCTTCTTGTTTCAGCAGCTCATCCAGCCATGCCAGGGCGCCGCCTTGTGCGGCGCTGCGTCCGTCGCCGTGGTCGACGTCGTGAAAACTCATCAGTCCCGAGCGGTTGATCGCCAACTCAGTCGGTGCACCAGTGGCGAGGCTGCGCATGGGCAGCAGTAAAAAATACGTGGCGTAGTCAAACGCATGGCGTGTGGGACGTAAGCGCGTATGACGCACCTGACCCAAACCCAGCAAAGGCTGGGCGTCGCGCATGGACTCGGATGTTTTTGGGGTCATCGCGCCAACACACCCAAGGCGGCATCGCGCCCAGCTTTGAAGCCGTCTTCGTGAAAGCCATACCCCATCCACGCGCCTGCGAACCAGGCGTGTTGTTCCCCTTGCATTGAGTGCAGGTGTGTTTGTGCCTGGATAGCGCCCAAGTCAAACACAGGATGCGCATAGTCGTAGCTGCCCAAAATTTCCGAGGGGTCAATCGGCTCAATTGGGTTGAGCGAGACAAACACGTCTTGCGAGAAGGGTAGCGGCTGCAATTGGTTGATCCAATAGTGCAGGCAGACACGGTTTTGTTCGATGTTGTGTTGAGCTGCACGTTGGTAGTTCCACGCCGCCCAAGCCAGTTTTTTACGGGGCATGACACCGGCGTCGGTGTGCAACACGGCGCGGTTGGCGTGGTAGCGCACAGCGCCTAAGACGCATTGCTCTTGTGGTGTGGGCGCCGCCAACAGCGCCAGCGATTGATCGGCATGGGTGGCCAACACCACCGCATCAAAGCGCTCGTGGCCTGATGCGGTGAAAACGCTGACACCGAGTGCGTCGCGCTCTATGCGTTGCACCGGGGTGTTCAGGCGTTTGTCATCGATGCCTGCCGTGATCTTTTCGACATAGTGTTTGGCGCCACCGCGCACCGTGTGCCACTGTGGCCGGTTGTTCACCTGAATCAGTCCGTGGTTGTGGCAAAAGCGCACCATGGTGGCGACAGGAAATTGCAACATGTGATCGGTGGGGCAACTCCAAATACAACCCAGCATCGGCAGCAAATACCAATCGCGAAAACTGTCGCTGAAGTCGTGCGAGGTCAAAAAATTCCGCAGGGGTTGCGCCAACTCTTGGTCTTGGTTGCGCTCGGCCAAAGCTGTGGCCAAGGTGTTGAAGCGCAATACATCGCGCAACATGCGGATGAAACGGGGATTGAACAGGTTGCGGCGTTGTGCAAACACGCTGTTGAGGGTGGCGCCATTCCACTCCAGCGTTGTGTGGCCGTTGCCAAGCGGTGCTTGCACCGAAAACGACATGTCGGACTTGGCCGTCTCGACATGTAACGCGTCCAACAAGCCAATCAAGCCAGGGTAGGTGCGCTCGTTGAACACCAAAAAACCAGTGTCGACCCCGTGGGTTTGAGGCCCTTGGGGGGTGGGCAAGGTCACGTCGACGGTGTGTGTGTGGCCGCCAAAATAGTCGCCAGCTTCAAACAAAGTGATGTTGGCTTGGCCCGACAAGTGGTGCGCCGCCGACAGGCCCGAGATGCCCGATCCCACAATGGCGACGCGCCGACTCATGATCCCTTGGCTTTCACGGCCAATTGCTTTTCCACTTCGGCCACAAAGCTTTTGTCTTGTGGGCCTGTCATGGCGCTGAAGCTTTTGATGTGCTGGCCATCGCGGCTGATCACGTATTTGTAGAAGTTCCAGCGCGGTGCCGTGCCGGTTTGTTCAGCCAGTTGTTTGAACAAGGGCAAGGCTTGAGCGCCGCGTACCGACGTCTTGGTGAACATCGGGAACTTCACGCCAAAGGTGTTTTCGCAAAAGTCGGCAATCTTGGCATTGCTGTCTGGCTCTTGGGAAAAATCGTTGGACGGGAAACCCAACAGCACCAGCCCGCGGTCTTTGTATTTGGCATACAGCGCCTCCAATCCCTTGTACTGTGAGGTGAAGCCACAGTAACTGGCCGTGTTGACGATCACCACCACTTGACCCGCGTATTGGCACAGGGCCTGGGGCGCTTCATCTTGCAAACGCAATAGGTTGTGCTGCAGGATGACCGGGCATGTTGGGGCTTGCACGCCGGGCTGCGTGTCTGCCGCATGGCTGGACAGCGGGCAGAACACCGCTAAACTCAGCAGACAAACCCAGGGTGTCAGGCGCAGCCACTTAGACAAAGCAGATCTAAAAAGAAAAAATTTAGGATGCATACAAAGACATCATCGGTTAAATCACTTGTTTTGTCCATGACAAATCAAGATCCCTTTTGACTTCAACGGATATCAGTCATCGTGAATCTTGGTCTTGACGCACAGACGTTCGAACTGCCCATTGCCGCTGTTGAACGCGACACGGGCTTGGGCAAAGACACGCTGCGCGTATGGGAGCGGCGCTATGGCTTTCCAGCCCCTGGGCGCGACGCCAATGATGAGCGCTGCTACCCCAGGGCGCAAGTGGAGAAATTACGCGTCATCAAGCGCTTGATGGACCACGGGCATCGCCCAGGGCGCATCGTGGGCTTGACGGTGCAAGAACTCCAGCAAATGAGCGACGCTTTGGAGGGCGCGCCGACACCCATTGGGATGGGCCATGACGCGCGCAAAGTGGCGGTGGCGCACTACGTGACCTTGTTGCGCAGTCACGATTCAGAAGGACTGCGCCAGCAACTCAAGCAGGCCTTGGCCAACCAAGGTTTGAAACAGTTTGTGGCCCATGTGGTGGCACCGCTGACGGCGGCCGTTGGCGATGCCTGGATGCGGGGGGAGCTGCAGGTGTTTGAAGAGCACATCTTCAGCACCTGCGTCGCGGCCTTGTTGCGCCAAGCCATCGATCACTTGACCGAAACCAGCACACTCGCCACGCCGCGTGTGTTGTTGACCACTTTCCCGCAAGAAGCCCATGGCTTGGGGCTGTTGATGGCCGAATCCATGCTCGCGCTTCAAGGCGCGCGCTCGGTATCGCTGGGCACGCAAACCCCCTTAACGGACATCGTCAATGCGGCCCAAGCTCATGCCATTCAGGTGGTGGCGTTGAGTTTCAGTGTCAGCATGAAACCCAAGCATGTCGTGGGTGGATTGACCGAACTGCGCCAGCTATTGCCCCCCGCTGTAGAAATATGGGTGGGCGGAAACAACGCCGCCTTGAAGCGTTGTGCCCAAAGCGGCCTGGTGGTGTTGCGGGGCTTAGATCACATCACCGCTGAGGTCAAGCGTTGGCGCAGCGCGCAGGCCGCCTAAAATTTCGTGCATGACATCCACCCTCGCGCAAGCTCCTGCGAAGTTTCTCGACAAACTGTCGTCACGTGCGCAGGCACCTGACCGCGTGGCAGATCTCAAGAGGCTGGGGCCAGTGGTGTTCACCAATGGGGTGTTCGATGTGTTGCATCGCGGCCATGCCACGTATTTGGCGCAAGCCCGCGCATTGGGCGCAAGCTTGGTGGTTGCGATCAACAGCGATGCGTCGGCGCGCCGTCTGGGCAAAGGGCCTGACCGACCGCTCAATGCAGAGGCCGATCGTGCCGTGTTGATCGCAGCCCTCGAATCGGTGAGCTTGGTGACTTGGTTTGACGAAGACACGCCGCTTGAGCTCATCATGGCGTTGCGCCCAGACATCTTGGTCAAAGGCGGTGACTACGACATGTCCAAGCTGGCCGAGACCCAAGTGGTTCTGTCATACGGTGGGCAGGCCCTAGCGATTCCATTTGTTGACGGCTACTCAACCACGGCCTTGGTACACAAAATTCGCCAAGGGGCTTAAGCGCTCAAAGTGCGTCCCATCCTGTGCAGCAAGTCGATGGCTGGGCCTGCACCCTGCCTAGGCAGTCACAAACACAGCCGCCCACAAGTGCTCAATCGCGCGGCGTTCATCGCGCAAAGAGGTCGCATCGACTTGTGTCGGCTGCTCGTCCAAGCGCGCCGTGTGTTGCACCTTGCGCAGCACCCGGTAGGCGTCGGCTGCGGCTGCGCCAACACCCTCGGGTAACAAGCCCGCTTGTTCGGCGTGGTGCAGCAGGGCAATGTTGCCCAAGTTGGCGGAGAGCGCGTCGTGTGCGTGTGAATAAGCCAGCACCAAGTACTGCACGGCAAACTCCACATCGACCATGCCCCCAGTGCTGTGCTTGACATCAAACATCTCGGCTTTCACGGGCCGAGCGGCACGCAGCTTGTGGCGCATGGCTTGGATTTCTTGCGCAAGGGCAGCCTGATCACGTGCGGCGTGGATGACACTTTTGCGCACAGACTCAAACCGTTGCTCCAGCACAGGGGAGCCTAAGCAGCAGCGTGCCCGGGTCATGGCTTGATGCTCCCACGTCCAAGCGGTGTTGCTGCCACGTTGCAGTTGGTAGCTGGCGTAAGCATCAAAGGTGGTGACCAACAAGCCTGAATTGCCGTTCGGGCGCAAGGCGGTGTCAATCTCGTACAAATCACCATCGCCGGTTTTCACGGTCAGCCAGTTGATGAGTTTGCGCACAAAGCCCGCGTAGATTTCACCCGCTTGTTCGTGCGGGTCTTCGTAGACAAACACAATGTCAAGGTCGCTGCCGTAGCCCAGTTCTTTGCCGCCCAATTTGCCGTAGCCCACGATGGCAAACAGCGGTTCGTCTCGGTGACGCTGCTTGAAACGTTGCCAGACCCAGCGGCTGGTGATGTTGAGTATGGTGTCGGCCAAAGCACTCAGGTCGTCGGCCACTTGCTCCACCGTCAGGCTGCCTTCAACGTCGCGAGCCAAGGTTCGAAACACCTCGCCGTGATGGGCGCGGCGCAGCAAATTGAGCAGCGACTCGTCGTCGTCTTGATCCACGTTGTGCAAAGCGGCGCGTCGTTGCTCTAACTCGGCCTCGAAGCTGGGCGCATCAAAGCGTTCGTGCAGCAAGGCCTCACTGGCCAGCTCATCGATCACACCTGGGTGTTGCATCAAGTAGCGTGCAGGCCAGCGGGCGGCGCCCAGCAGCCGCAGCAATTGCGCGTGCACCCGTGGACGCTCCATCAGCAAGGCCAGATAACTTTCGCGCCTGAGCAAGGGCTCCATCCAGTCGCACCATCGCACAGCGGCGTCTTCGCTGGCTAAGCCCTCATGCACCAAGCGCTGTGTGCGTTGAAGCAACTTGAGCAAACGGAGGCGGCCGTCTTCGCGCAGGGCTCTGATGCGTGGATGGTCGGGCCAGTCGGCCACGCGCGTGCGCAGACGCTGGTTTAAAAACGGCAACAAACTTTCTAGGTCTGGGCAATCTGGCGTGCCGACTTGGGGCATGCCTTCAAGGGTAGAGGCGTCGGCGGTTCGGGTGGCTGTGTCTTGACCAAGCAGACGGTCAAACTCATGGGCCACCAGCTCGCGGTGTTCGCCGAGTTGGGTCAAAAAGGCGCTCGCCGTGTCAAACCCCAAGGTTTGCGCAATCCAGTGCAGATCCGCTGGCTCGGTGGGCAGCAGATGGGTTTGCTGGTCGTCTAAATACTGAATGCGGTGTTCGACTTGCCGCAAAAACACATAGGCCTTGGCCAACGCTTCGGCGCTGCTGGCGGGCATCAGCTTGGCGTGGGTCAGGCGCTGCAGGGCTTGCAACGTTGGGCGCGTGCGCAACTCTGGAAATTGTCCGCCGCGCACCACTTGCAGCAGTTGCACGGTGAATTCAATTTCGCGTATGCCACCCCGCGACAGCTTGACGTCGTTGGCCCGCTCAGGCCGCCCCGCGCTGCGTTGCGCCGAGTAACTGCGAATTTGTTGGTGCAGGCCGCGCAAGGCATCGAACACGCTGTAGTCGAGGTAGCGGCGAAACACAAAAGGCAGCACGGTGTCACGCAAATCTTGGGCACAGGCTTGCGCAGACAAGGGGGCCACGACGCGGCTTTTGAGCCAAGCAAAACGCTCCCACTCACGCCCTTGCACCAAAAAATACTCTTCCAGGGCGCTCAGTGACACCACACTCGGTCCCGAGTTGCCGTTGGGGCGCAGCGCCAAGTCCATGCGAAACACAAAGCCATGCTCGGTGGTGTCGCCAATCAGGCTGTAAATCACCTTGATCACCTTGGCAAAGTAGTCGTGGTTGCTGATGCGCCCGCGCCCGTCGTGCAAGCCGGTGGTCTCGCCGTCTTCGTCAAAGACATAAATCAAATCAATGTCGCTTGACACATTGAGCTCGCGTGCGCCGAGTTTGCCCATGCCAATCACCCACAGCACAGCACGCGCACCCGTCGGCGACATGGGCGCGCCATATTGCACATCAAGTTGTGTGCAGGCTTCTTGGTAGGCCGCGTCCAAGGCCAGCTCGGCCAGTTCGGTCATGGCGCAAGTCACCACCGACAACTCGGCCTGTTGGGCGCAGTCGAGCACCACGAGGCGCTCTAGAACCAGTTGGCGCAGGATGCGCAAGGACTCGCCGCACCCATGCTCCTCACGTAAAGTCAGCCAACAGGCGTGCATGCTGGCCATCTCCGGGGGGCCACTGGGTAGTCGCAGCAATTCTGCGGGGTAGCGACGACGAATGCGTTGCACAAAGCGCGAATGGGCGCTGAGCGCCTGCATGGAGGCGGGGGTGATAATTCCGCTCACGTCGCTTTCACCATGAAACAGTTGCCCGATTTGTCACCACCCCACGTCAGTCTGAACGCTGCCCGAAATGGCTGGCAGCGCTTGCTCGTCGTATTGACTTGGGGGCTGGTGAGTGTGGGCATGGTGGGGGTTTTGGCGTGGGCCGCAGTGCATGCTTTCATTGTGCCGCGAATCAACGACTACCGGCACGTTCTGCAACAGCAGGTCTCACGCGCCATCGGCACGCCGGTTGAAATTGGCCACATCCAAGCCCAAGGCGGGTGGTGGGTGCTGGGCTTTGAAGTCAGCGAGGTGCTGTTGCTCGATGGCCAAGGCCAAGAAGCCTTGCGTCTGCCGCGCGTGTTGGCCGCTTTGTCATTGCGCTCACTGTTGCAAGGTGGCTTCGAGCAACTCGCCATTGACCAACCCGAGCTCGACATCCGCCGCGATGTGAATGGCAAGTTGTGGATCGCTGGACTGAGCGGTCAAGATTCGGGCGACGGTGCAGCGGCGGACTGGTTTTTTTCGCAGCGTGAGTTTGTGGTCACCCAGGGGATCGTGCGCTGGCGCGATCAACAGCGCCAAGGGGTGGGCGCTGCGGCGTTGACCTTGAGCCATGTCGATTTGGTGGTGAAAAATCAGTGGCATGGACATGAGGTGCGCATGGATGCCACGCCACCTGTGGCCTTTGGTGAGCGTTTTGCTTTGCGTGGCAAACTGCATCACGGGCCCTTAGGGCGTCCAGGCGATGTGGGCGTGTGGAGCGGGGCGTTGTTTGCTGATATGCCTCATGTGGATGTGCCTGCCCTAAGGCAATGGCTGCCCATCGACACCCAGGTGACTTTGCAACAAGGTCGTGGTGCCTTGCGCGTATGGGCAGATGTGGTGCAAGGCCAAGTCAGTGGGGTGACGGCCGATGTGGCTTTGCAAGAAGTCGACGTTCAACTGGCGTCTGCCTTGCGCCCTGTGAGCCTGCGCCATGTCAGCGGCAGGTTGGGTGCGAAGTGGTACGACAAGGGGGGCCAGCCATCGGTCGAAGTCAGCAGCCAAGACTTGGTGTTTGAAACCGTGGAGGGCGAGCACTGGCCAGGGGGGGCCGTGCGACTAGGCTGGCAGGGCGAAGATTTTCAGACGGGCACGTTCAGCGCGGACCAACTCGACTTAGACGCCTTGGCCCAAATCAGCCAGCGACTGCCTTTGCCCGAGGCATGGCGTAGCGGGCTGGCACGGATCCAGCCCAAGGGCCAAATGAAGACCTTGCAGGGCAGTTGGCAAACCCTCGGCACTGCGAGCGAAAAACCGAAAGTTAACTACTCATTGAAAGGTGCGGCATACGGACTGCAGTTGCTGCGTGACACCCGGGCAGACACGGCGTGGGCTTTTGTGCCGGGCCTCACGGGAGCAGACATAGAGTTTGACTTGACCCAGCAAGGCGGCAAAGCACAACTGCGTATTGAGCAAGGCAGTCTGACCTTGCCGCTGGGCTTGGACGATCCGCGCTTGCTGTTGGACAAAGCCCTGGTCCAACTGGCCTGGCAACGCAGTGGCGATGACCTGGCCGTGCAAGTCAGTCAAGGCCAGCTGGCCAACGCCGATGTGGCCGGCGAGTTCAGTGGCAGCTGGAAAACCGGTGAGGGCGCTCAACGCTGGCCCGGCGTGCTCGACTTGACCGCCTCCATCAGCCGCGCCCAAGGCCCCCAGGTGCATCGCTACTTGCCCAACACGCTGCCTTTGGACGTGCGCAACTATGTGCGTGACGCTGTGCAGCAAGGCGAGGCCAGCAAAGCCAAATTGCGCCTACGCGGCGACTTGAACCAGCTGCCTTTTAGCAACCCGGCCACAGGCGAGTTGCGCATCTCGACCCAAATTAACAACGGGCGTTTTGCCTATGTGCCGGTGGCCAAAAATAGCCGTGCCCCTGTCACAAGCAACTGGCCCGCCCTCACCGCCATCCACGGTGAGTTGGTGTTTGAACGCAGTGGCCTGCAGTTCAAAGGCAGCACGCGGGTTGAAGGCGCTGACCATGTGCCATGGCAGAAAGTCGACGTTCGCATCGCCAACTTGGCCCGTGGCGAGGTCCAAGTCAGCGGCGAAGCGCGTGGTCCTTTGAGTGAGGTGCTGGATGTGGTGACGCACAGCGCCTTGAACGATTTGACCGCTGAGGTGTTGCAAGCCAGCCAAGCAACGGGTCTGGCCGATTACAAGTTGTCCTTGAGGTTGCCACTCGCGGCCTTGTCAAAGTCCAAGGTGCAAGGCAGTGTGAGCTTTTTGGGCAACGAGCTGCAAGTCATGCCTGGCACGCCTGTGCTCGGTGCTGTCAAGGGTCAACTGCAATTCAGCGAACAAGGCTTCAAACTCAAAGACCTCAAAGCGCGTGCTTTGGGTGGCGAGACGCAAATCGATGGCGGCTTGGCCTTGGCGACGCCGGCGACAGAGTCCCCCTTGCAGCTCAAAATCAAAGGCCGCCTCAGTGCGGAAGGTCTGCGTCAAGCACGTGAGTTGGGCTGGGTGACGCGCTTGGCCGCGCAAGCCAGCGGCAACACCAGCTATGAGGTGGCGCTGGGCTTGCGCCGCGGACAAACCGAGCTGTTGATCAGCAGCGACTTACGCGGCTTGGCCTTGAACTTGCCCGCGCCCTTGAACAAGACCGCCGCCATGGCCTTGCCCTTGCGGGTCAGCACCCAGCTTACGCGGGAGTCCTTGCAAGCCAAGAGCCGAACCTTGCAAGACCAACTCACCGTCAGCCTCGGCCGGGTGTTGGCCATGAACTATCTGCGCGAGCTCAGTGGCGAACAGCCCCAGGTTGTGCGCGGGGGTATTGCGGTGGGGCAAGCGCTCAACGACGACGTACCAATGCGCGACAAAGGCGTCGGCTTGAACCTGAGTTTGCCGACTCTCGATGTGGACGCATGGGGCGAGGTCATGGGCGAAGTCTCTGGCGTGCCGTTGCGCGAGGCTTTGCGAGCACCTTCGGCCCTCAAGCCTTTGGCCAGTCAGCGCGATGCAGCCGTTGCCCAAGACTACATGCCCACATTTTTGGCTTTACGCGCCGACCAGTTGACAGTGACCGAGCGGGTGATTCACAACGTGCTGACAGGCGGCACGCGTCAAGGCGAGGTGTGGCGGCTGAACGTCCACGCCGACGAACTCAATGGGGCTGCTGAAGTCCGTCCTGCCAGTGGCAACACCCCTGCGCAGTTGGTGGCGCGCTTGACCTATCTGAACATTCCCCCCAGCTTGGTCAGTGATGTCGAGCGCATGCTCAGTGAGCAGCCCAGCAGCATTCCGGCACTCGACATCGTGGTGGACGAACTCACCTTGCGTAACAAAAAACTCGGGCGCTTAGAAATTCAAGCGATCAATCGCACGGCCAGCAATACGTCGCGCGAATGGCGGCTGAATAAATTCAACCTCAGCATGCCTGAAGCGAGTTTTACCGCCCAAGGCAACTGGGCCGCCGATGGTCCGAGCTTGCGCCGCACCCAGCTCAACTTTGTGCTTGATCTCAATGACAGCGGGCAACTGCTCACCCGTTTAGGAACGCCAGACGCCATTCGCGCGGGCAAAGGGCGTCTAGAGGGGCAGGTGGCATGGCTGGGTTCGCCCATCACGCTGGACTACCCCAGCATGTCGGGCAAGCTCAATTTGTCGATCGAAAAAGGACAATTTCTCAAGACCGAGCCGGGTGCCGCACGGTTGCTGGGCGTGCTCAATTTGCAGGCCTTGCCGCGTCGCTTGGCGCTGGACTTCAGCGACATCTTCAGCGACGGGTTTGCTTTTGACTTTGTGCGTGGCGACGTTCGCATTGACCAAGGCGTGGCCTTCACCAACAACCTGCAAATGAAGGGCGTGGTGGCTGGAGCCTTGATCGAAGGGCGGGCCGACTTGGCGCGCGAGACCCAAGACCTCAAAGTGGTGGTGGTGCCCGAGATCAATGCCGGCACTTACTCGCTGTACATGGCCACCATCAACCCCTTGGTGGGGCTGACCTCTTACTTGGCGCAATTGGTGTTGGCCAAGCCGCTGGTGCGCGCCAACACCAGCGAGTTTCGTGTGGACGGCACCTGGGTCAACCCCAGAGTGACCAAGGTCGAGTGATGCGTTGGCCTGTTGGCACCTTGCCGCGCCGTTGGGCGTTGTGGGTCTTGTTGGTGCTGCTGGTATTGGCCATGCTGAGCACCTTGGTGTGGTTGGCGGGGCGCTACGAGGTCAGCCAAGTGCAAAGTCGCATTGAGCGCGATGCTGCCGATGCGGTGAGCGACATCCGCGTGGCACTCCTGCGCAATGTGCAAACTTTGCAAACCTTGCAGTTTGTCGACCCCAGCCAGCGAGCTTGGCCCAAGGCGGCAGCCTCTTTGTTGCGCGATCACCGCGAATGGGTGCGTTTGGAGTTGCGCGATGTCGATCTCAGGGTCATGGCTGCGGTCGACACCCCTTTCCGGGCGCCGGTTTTTGCCGTGTTTGGTCGTTCGGCAGGTCAGCCCGAGGTGGTGCAAGCCTGTGCGGTGGCGCGTCGACAAAGCGGACCCGGCTATGGGGTGAGCAACTATGTGCCGCAAAAAGATGGTCTGGGTCTAGAGATCATGGACCTGTGCTTGCCCTTGATGGTGGACGGCAAGATCACCGGCTACACCGTGGCGAGTTACGCCTTGAGCGAAATCCTGGCCAGCATGGTGGGTCCTCAGCTCACCCGCAGCCAAGAGGCGTCCTTCACCGAGTCGGACGGCACGCGGCTGGCTAAATTTGGCATGCCCAGACGCGGCACGCGCGTGTTCACGGCCCAGCAATTGTTGGACTTGCCCGGCCACGCCATGGTGCTGCGCATGGACAGTTGGCGCGCCGCGCCCGATGTGTTTCCCAATGTGCTGACCGCATTGGTGACCGCCATGGCCATTGCTTTGGTGACCGTGCTGGTCTTGCTCGGGCGCGACATGCGCCGTCGCCAGCGCGTTGAGTCAGACTTGGCCGATGCCTTGGCGTTTCGCAAAGCCATGGAAGACTCCTTGGTCACGGGCTTGCGAGCGCGTGACACGCAGGGACGCATCACCTATGTGAACCCAGCGTTTTGTGAAATGGTCGGATTTTCGGCCAAAGAGTTGCTCGGTCACGGCATCCCGGCGCCCTATTGGCCGCCTGAGATGATTGACGAATATGGGCAGCGCCAAGCCTTGCGACTGGCGGGTAACGCCCCGCCCCGTGAAGGGGTTGAGTCGGTCTTCATGCACAAAAACGGGCAACACATGGCGGTGATGATTTTTGAGGCGCCACTCATCAATGCCCAGGGGCAACAAACCGGCTGGATGAGCGCGGTGCTCAATATCAGCGAGCAACGGCGCGTAGAAGAAATGTCGCGTGCCAGCCAAGAGCGCTTGCAGGCCACAGCGCGCTTGGCCATGGTGGGCGAGATGGCCTCATTGCTCAGCCATGAACTCAACCAACCCTTGGCGGCGATCTCTAGCTACGCCACCGGCAGCATGAATTTGTTGCAAGACCTGACCACGCAAGACCCGTCTCTGGCCGGCATGCTGACCAACGCCATTCAGCGCATCGGCCAGCAAGCCGAGCGAGCCGGTAAAGTGATCAAGAGCGTGCATGACTTTGTGCGCCGCCGTGACCAAGCGCGCGAGGCGGTTTTACCCCGCACCTTGTTTGACAATGTGATGCCTTTGATCACCTTGCAAGCGCGCAAGCTGGGCGTGCGGGTGGTGTTGCGCTGCGCTGACGATTTGCCAGCGGTGCTCTGCGACAAAACCATGGTGGAGCAAGTGCTGCTGAATTTAGCCCGCAATGCCATGCAAGCCATGACCGAAGACACCCGCGACAAGGTGTTGACCTTGGGCGCACGCGCCGCAGCTTCAAATGCCATCAGCCGCTGGATGGAGTTCTCCGTCACCGACGTTGGACCGGGCATTGCCCCGGCGGTGGCAGAAAAGCTCTTCACGCCATTTTTTACCACCAAGGTCGAGGGCATGGGTTTGGGCCTGAGCCTCTGCCGCACCGTGGTGGAACAACACGGCGGCTTGCTGAGTCACTGTGACAACGCGCCACGCGGCACGGTGTTTAGCTTTACCTTGCCGCAAGCTTGATTTCCAAGGAACTCTGATGCAACCGACCGAAGACGCTCTTGTATTCATCGTGGACGACGACGCGGGGGTGCGTGAAGCCTTGGCCTGGCTGTTGCGCTCACGCCGACTTCCGAGCGAGACCTTCGCCAGTGCAGATGCCTTTGCTGAGTTTTTGCAGGCCCCGCGTCATCAAGCGTGGTTGCCCAGCCAGCCGGGTTGTTTGTTGCTGGACGTGCGCATGCCGGGCATGAGCGGCTTGGCGTTGTTTGAGCTGTTGATCGCGCGCAATTTGCTCGATGTGTTGCCGGTGATTTTTTTAACTGGCCATGCCGATGTGCCGACCGCTGTGGATGCGGTCAAGCGTGGCGCCTTTGACTTTTGTGAAAAACCGTTTTCCGACAATGCCTTGGTCGACCGCATTGAGCAGGCCTTGTTGCGCTCTGCGCAAACTTTGCAGGCGCAACGTGCCAAACAGTCGTTGCAGCAAAGCTTGGCCGATTTGACCGAGCGCGAGCGAGATGTGATGCGTTTGGTGGTGGAGGGCTTGCCCAACAAATTGATCGCCGATCAACTCGACATCAGCGTGCGGACCGTGGAGGTTCACCGCGCGCGGGTGTTTGACAAGATGCAAGTCAAGTCGGCGGTGGAGCTGGCCAACTTGCTGCGCAGCGAATGACGTCCTCAGTGTTTGCCGTTGTGCTCCGGGGTGTCGTCCAGCGTGGGCGCTTGATCGTTGGCGGCTTGGTGCGCTGCCTCGGCCGCGCTGCGGCCTGAAAACATGGTCCACCACACGATCAACCCCAAAATGCAGCCAGCACCCAAGGCTTCGAGCAAAATTAACAGCATGAGACAACTCCTGTGGCGTGTGGCGTCGGCGCTGATTGTAGGAAGCTTGGTGGCGTGTGGCACAGGACCACGCCCGCGCATGTCGACAGACGACGCGCCGCGGCCCATGCCAAGCGCTCCCGCCGTATCTGTTCGGCCCTTGGCCGAGGCGCCACGTGCCAGCGGGGCCTTGGCGGGTCTGCCAGGCACACCCAGTCCACAGCAGTCGTACCGCAGCCGCTGGAGCCCGGTGTCGTGGGATGACTTGCCGGGTTGGCAAGACGATGCCCTGCACGACGCTTGGAATGCCTGGCTGCAAAACTGCGAACGGCCAGGCCCCTTGTTTGGCCTGCTGTGTCCGCAGGTGCGCCAACTCTTGTTGGCCAGCGACGACGACCGCCGGGTGTGGATGATGGCGAACTTGCAGCCCTACCGTGTTGAAGCGCTTGACGGCGCGGTGGATGGCTTGCTCACCAGTTACTACGAGCCCTTGTTCGACGCGTCTGCACAACGCGGGCCTGGCTTTGAGGTGCCGCTGTACGCACCGCCAGATGGTTTGGCTGAGCTGCGTCGCGCCGGGCGGATGTGGTTCACCCGGCAAGAGATTGACACCCAAGGGCAGGCCCAAGAGGCGCTGCGTGGTCGAGAAGTGGCTTGGTTGGCCGACCCGATTGACGCGCTGGTACTGCACATTCAAGGCTCTGGTCGGGTTCGCATCACCGATGCACAGGGTCAGGTACGCGTGGTGCGCTTGGCATTTGCGGGCTCGAACGAACAACCCTACCAAAGCGTTGGCCGCTGGTTGCTGGAACGTGGTTTGATACGAGATGCCTCGTGGCCAGGCATCAAGGCTTGGATCAGCAGCACCCAAAGCAGCAACCCGCGCCTGGTGCAAGAGATGTTGTGGAGCAACCCGCGCTATGTGTTTTTTCGTCACGAACAGCGCTCAGGCCTCGATGCCGACTTGGGCCCACGCGGCGCCCAAGGCGTGCCGCTCACGGCGGGGCGCTCCATCGCGGTGGACAAAGATTCGGTGCCTTATGCCACCCCCTTGTGGCTCGCCTCCAGTGGGCCCACGGTTCAATTGCAACGCATGGTGTTTGCGCAAGACACGGGCAGCGCCATCGTGGGGGCCGTTCGCGCCGACTACTTTGCAGGCACGGGCGAACAGGCGGGCGAGTTGGCTGGGCGGGTGAAACAAAACTTGCGCTTGTGGGTGCTGTGGCCGAGGTAAGCATGGGCATCAAGCAATTCAACGGCGAGTGGGTGTCCCAAGAAGATCGGGTGATGTTTCGCTTCAACACGCATGAAAACCAGGAGTTCAGTTTTTGGTTAACCCGTCGTATGGTGCAAGCGCTGCTGCAAGGCACCCAGCAACTGAGTGTGCAAAACCTTGAAAAAATCCACCCACCACATGTGGCGCAGGCGGTTCAGGCCTTTCAACAGCAAACGGTCGCCCAGCGCGTGACGTTTCGCGACGGGTATGAGTCTGCGGCAGAAAAACCCTTGGGCGAACAAGCCCTGTTGGTGGTGGGCTTGGTCATGAACCAAGCCGACGACCAAACACACATTGAATTTCAGCTCGTCACCGGGCAACGGGTGAACTTAAATTTGCCGCAGACGGTGTTGCAACTGTTGGTGACTTTGCTCAACAAGCTGCAAGACAATGCCGCCTGGGGCGTTGGCTTGGCAGCCGCCGATGCCAGCGAAAAGCCACCACCCTCTACCCCGCCTCAACAGATGCATTGAGCACAGGCCTTGCGACAAAACCCCGCCCGCCTTGCTAGAGGCAAGGCGGTGCAGACGGGTCGTGTGACCGGTCTACACTTTGTGATCATCCAGAGAACTCAGGAGCCCGCGATGAACGCACCTTTGCCCGAGCACATTCGCCGCGCACTCGACACCGTCACCTTGGACGACAAGTACAGCCTCGACGTGGGTCGCGCCTTCATGAGTGGTGTGCAGGCCTTGGTGAAATTACCCATGTTGCAGCGCCAGCGCGATGCGCTGCAAGGCAAAAACACCGCAGGCTTCATCAGCGGTTACCGCGGTTCGCCCTTGGGGGGCTATGACCAAGCCTTGTGGAAAGCCAAGTCGTATTTGCAGGCGCAGCACATCGTGTTCCAGCCCGGCGTCAACGAAGAGTTGGCCGCCACCGCCTTGTGGGGCACCCAGCAACTGGGCTTTGCCCCGCCGGGCAGCAACAAGTTCGACGGGGTGTTTGGCATTTGGTACGGCAAAGGCCCCGGTGTGGACCGTTGTTCCGATGTGTTCAAACACGCCAACATGGCAGGCACCACGGCCTGGGGCGGCGTGCTGGCCGTGGCGGGTGACGACCATGTGTCCAAAAGCTCCACGGCTGCGCACCAGAGCGACCATATTTTCAAGGCCTGCGGCACGCCGGTGTTCTTTCCGTCCAGCGTGCAAGACATTTTGGATTTGGGGCTGCACGCCATTGCCATGAGCCGTTTCTCCGGCCTGTGGTCGGGCATGAAGACGATTCAAGAAATTGTCGAGTCCAGTGCCACGGCTGTGATTGACCCTGAGCGTGTGAAGATTGTTTTGCCCGAATTTGAGATGCCGCGTGGGGGCTTGCACATCCGCTGGCCTGATGATGCACTGAGCCAAGAAGCGCGGTTGTTTGACTACAAGTGGTATGCCGCCCTGGCCTATGTGCGCGCCAACCGTTTGAACCACAACGTGATTGAAGGACCCAACGACCGCTTTGGCTTGATTGCCAGCGGCAAGGCCTACAACGACACCCGCCAAGCCCTGCTCGACTTAGGGTTGGATGACGCCACCTGCCAACGCGTGGGCATTCGCTTGCACAAGGTCAGCGTGGTGTGGCCGCTGGACGCACAACTCACGCGCGAGTTCGCCACCGGCTTGCAAGAAATTTTGGTGGTGGAAGAAAAACGCCAGGTCATCGAATACCAAATCAAGGAGGAGCTCTACAACTGGCGCGCTGATGTGCGCCCCCATGTGTTGGGAAAATTCAACGAGGTAGAGGGCGATTTTTCGGGGGGCGAATGGTCGCAACCCAACCCCAGTGCCAACACCTTGCTGCGTGCCAATGCCGACCTGAATCCCGCCCTGATTGCCAAAGCGATTGCCCAGCGCTTGAAAAAACTCGGGCTCGATGCCGACACCCAAGTCCGCGTGGATGCGCAATTGGCCATCCTCAGCGCCAAAGAGCGCGCCATGCAGGTGGTCGAGGTCAAGGCCGACCGCCAGCCCTGGTTTTGTTCGGGCTGCCCGCACAACACCTCCACGCGTGTGCCCGAAGGCTCGCGCGCCATGGCCGGCATTGGTTGCCACTTCATGGTGTTGTGGATGGACCGCAGCACCAGTGGCTTTACCCAAATGGGCGGTGAAGGCACGCCGTGGGTGGGGCAGCAGCCTTTCGTGAATGACACCCATATATTTGCCAACATGGGTGACGGCACCTACTTTCACAGCGGCATCTTGGCGATTCGCCAAAGCATTGCGGCGGGTGTGAACATCACCTACAAAATTTTGTACAACGATGCCGTGGCCATGACCGGCGGCCAGCCGGTGGGTGAACGCCCCGAGGGCCACAGCGTGCTGCAAATTGCGCACAGCATGAAGGCCGAAGGTGTGCAGCGCATCGTGGTGGTGACCGACGAGCCCGAAAAATACGAGGGGGCTGACTTGGTGGCGGGCGTGGCGGTGTTCCATCGGGATGAACTTGACCGCGTTCAGCGCGAGATGCGCGAGATCAAGGGTTGCACCGTCATCATCTACGACCAAACCTGCGCCACCGAAAAACGCCGCCGTCGCAAACGCGGCACCTTGGTGGACCCGGCGGTTCGGGTGGTGATCAACGACTTGGTGTGTGAAGGCTGTGGCGACTGCGGCGTGCAAAGCAACTGCCTGAGTGTGGAGCCCTTGGAGACCGAATGGGGCCGCAAGCGCACCATCAACCAAAGCACCTGCAACAAGGACACCCGTTGTCTGAAGGGGTTTTGTCCGAGCTTTGTCACGGTGGAAGGCGGCCAACTGAAAAAGAAGGCCAAAGGTTTGACCGCCTTGGCCTACCCCACCCCAGAACTGCCAGAGCCCGTCTTGCCTCAGATGGACCATGCCTGGGGCATGGTGGTGGCGGGTGTGGGTGGCACCGGCGTGATCACCATTGGCCAGTTGTTGGGCATGGCAGCGCACATAGAGGGCAAAGGCATCGTCACCCAAGACGCAGCGGGCTTGGCACAGAAAGGCGGGGCCACTTGGAGCCATGTGTTGATTGCCAAGCAGCAAGACGCGATTCGCACCACCCGGGTGAGTTTGGCCTCCGCCGACTTGATCATCGGTTGCGACCCCATCGTCACGGCGGGCAAAGAAACCTTGCAGCGCATGCGCGCAGGCCGCACCCATGTGGCCCTCAACGCCTACAGCACGCCCACGGCGGCGTTTGTCAAAAACACCGACTGGCAAAACCCCGCCGAGCAGTGCATCGCTGAAATTGCACAAGCTGTGGGTGTCGAAGGTTTGGGCATGTTCGACGCCAACCGCGTGGCGCTGCAGACTTTGGGCGACAGCATCTTCGTTAACCCCATGATCTTGGGCTATGCTTGGCAAAAAGGCTGGGTGCCGCTGGGTCATGAGGCCTTGATGCGCGCCATGGAACTCAACGACGTCGCGGTGGCGCAGAACCAAGTGGCGTTTGAGTGGGGCCGTCAATGCGCGCACGACTGGGCGGCGGTGCAGGCGGCGCTGGCGCCATCTCAGGTGCTGCAATTTCACAAGCCCGTGGGTGTGGATGACGTGATTGCGCGACGCGTGGCGTTTTTGACCGATTACCAAAACGCAGCGTATGCCGCGAGCTACCTCAGCGTGGTCGAGCGTGTGCGCGCTGCCGAGGCCCCGTTACACAAAACCTCGCTCACTGAGGCGGTGGCGCGTAACCTCTTCAAGCTGATGGCCTACAAGGACGAGTACGAGGTCGCGCGTCTGCACACCGATGCGGCGTTTTTGCAAAAAATCAATGGCATGTTTGAAGGCAACTACACCCTCAACTACCACTTGGCGCCGCCGCTGATTGCCAAGGCCAATGCCAAAGGCGAGTTGCAAAAGCAAAAGTTTGGTCAAGCCATGTTGACGGGTTTCAAATTGCTCAAACAGTTCAAAGCTTTGCGTGGCACGCCTTTGGACATCTTTGGCTACAGCGAGGAGCGCCAAACCGAGCGTGCCTTGGTGGGCGAGTACCGCGCCACCGTGGACGCTGTGCTGGCCAAGCTCTCGGGGGACAACCACGCGCTGGCGCTTGAATTGACCCGTGTGCCCGAGCAAATCAAGGGTTTTGGCCATGTGAAGGCGCGCAACCTGGCGGCGGCGCGCAGCAAGTGGGACGGGTTGCTGGCGCAGTGGGGCGCTTGACCTTGACTTGGGCGGGGTATGGTGTGAGGCACCCCCGCCGCATACAATCACAGGCTGGCCTGCTGGGGTGCGTTTTGCGCCTTGGTGGGAGCCTTTTTATTTGGAGTTCCACCGTGTTCATTTCTTCTGCTTTTGCCCAAACCGCACCTGCTGCCGCTGCAGGTGGCGACATCATGTCTTCCCTCACCGGCATGTTGCCTTTGGTGTTGATGTTCGTGGTCTTGTACTTTGTGATGATTCGTCCCCAAATGAAGCGCCAAAAAGAACACAAGTCCATGATCGACGCCTTGGCCAAAGGCGACGAAGTGGCGACGGCTGGCGGCCTGTTGGGCAAAGTCAGCAAGATTGGCGACACCACCTTGAGTGTGGAGATCGCCGCTGGCGTCGAAGTGCAACTGCAGCGCAGCGCTGTGGTGCAAGTCTTGCCCAAAGGCACCGTCAAGTAATACCGACCGAAACACTAGCGAACATGAACCGTTACCCGTTCTGGAAATACGCGATCATTTGCATCGCTTTGTTGGTGGGCTGTGTCTACACACTGCCCAACTTTTTTGGTGAGGCCCCGGCGGTGCAAATATCGTCGGCCAAGGCCAGTGCCAAGGTCGATCACTCGGTGCAGGAGCGCGTGCAAGACGCGCTCAAAACAGCAGGCATCACGCCCGATGTGCTGACGCTGGAGAACGGTTCGCTCAAAGTGCGCTTTGACAACACCGATACCCAGCTCAAGGCCAAAGACGCCATTCAGCATGCGCTGGTGCCCGATGCCAATGACCCCACCTACGTGGTGGCGCTCAATCTGTTGTCGCGCTCACCCGCGTGGCTGTCTGCTTTGCATGCCGCGCCGATGTACTTGGGCTTGGATTTGCGCGGTGGCGTGCACTTCATGCTGCAAGTTGACATGCCAGCGGCCTTGACCAAAAAAACCGAGTCTTTGGCGGGCGACATCCGCACCACCTTGCGTGAGAAAAATGTGCGCCACAGCGGCATCGGCCGCAATAGCCAAACCATCGAAGTGCGTTTTCGAGAGATGGCCACCTTGGAGGCGGCCCAGCGCGTGATCCAAGACCAGTTTGCCGATTTGCAAACCACCAGCGCCCCAGATGGCGCCGACTTTAAACTCAGCGCCACCATCAACCCGGTGGCGGCGCGGCGCGTGCAAGAGCAGGCGATTAAGCAAAACATCACCACGCTGCACAACCGCATCAACGAGCTCGGCGTGGCCGAGCCAGTGATTCAGCAGCAAGGCGCAGACCGCATCGTGGTGCAACTGCCGGGCGTGCAAGACACCGCCAAGGCCAAAGACATTTTGGGACGCACCGCCACGCTGGAAATCCGCATGGTCGACGAAAGCGCCGAAGCCCGTGCCGCTGAGCTGAGCAACGCCCCCGTGCCTTTTGGCACCGAACGTTTCTTGGAGCGCAACGGCCAAGCGGTGATCGTGAAAAAGCAAGTCATTTTGACGGGTGAGAACTTGACCGACGCCCAACCTGGCTTTGACAGCCAGAGCCAAGAAGCGGCGGTGCACCTGACGCTCGACGCCAAGGGCGCACGCATCTTCAAAGACGTGACCCGCGAGAGCGTGGGCACGCGCATGGCCATCTTGCTATTTGAAAAAGGCAAGGGCGAAGTGGTGACGGCCCCCGTGATTCGCAGCGAAATTGGCGGTGGCCGGGTGCAGATTTCGGGCCGCATGAGCACGGTAGAAGCCAATGACACCGCGCTGCTTCTGCGCGCGGGTTCTCTGGCCGCCCCGATGGAGATCATCGAAGAACGCACCATCGGCCCAAGCCTGGGTGCCGAAAACAT
>CAIMWY010000022.1 GCA_903845315.1 uncultured Burkholderiales bacterium | reverse complement strand
CGCGTAAGCGAAAACGCGCGTGACGCGCATGGCCAGCCAAAAAAGAAGTTCTACGCCTGCTCCATGCTGCCCTACCCCAGCGGCAAGCTGCACATGGGCCACGTGCGCAACTACACCATCAACGACATGCTCACGCGCAGTCTGCGCATGAAGGGCTGGAACGTCTTGATGCCCATGGGCTGGGATGCGTTTGGTTTGCCCGCCGAAAACGCTGCGTTGAAAAACGGCGTGCCTCCGGCCAAGTGGACCTACGAGAACATCGCCTACATGAAGCAGCAAATGCAAGCCATGGGCTTGGCCATCGACTGGTCCCGCGAGGTGGCCACCTGCGACCCCAGCTACTACAAGTGGAACCAGTGGTTGTTTTTGAAGATGCTCGAAAAAGGCATCGCTTATCGCAAAACCCAAGTGGTCAATTGGGACCCGGTGGACCAAACCGTGCTGGCCAACGAGCAGGTGATCGACGGCAAAGGCTGGCGCACCGGTGCGGTGGTGGAAAAGCGCGAAATTCCGGGCTACTACCTCAACATCACCCAGTACGCCCCTGAGCTGCTGGCGCATGTGCAAATGGGCAACGACCAAGCCACCCTCAACGGCTGGCCCGACAAAGTGCGCCTGATGCAGGAAAACTGGATCGGCAAATCCGAAGGTGTGCGCTTTGCCTTCACGCACGACATGGCTGGTGCAGACGGGTCGCTGATTGGCGACGGCAAGATGTATGTGTTTACCACGCGTGCCGACACCATCATGGGCGTGACCTTCTGCGCGGTAGCGGCCGAACACCCCCTCGCTTTGCATGCGGCGGCATCTAAGCCTGCCTTGGCCACATTCCTTGAAGAATGCAAAACCGGTGGCACCACCGAAGCCGAGCTGGCTACCCAAGAAAAGAAGGGCATGCCCACGGGCTTGTTCGTCACACATCCCTTGACCGGTGCACAAGTCGAGGTGTGGGTGGGCAACTATGTGCTCATGTCCTACGGCGACGGTGCCGTGATGGGCGTGCCCGCGCACGATGAGCGTGACTTTGAATTTGCCTTGAAATACAGCTTGCCCATTCAGCAGGTGGTGGGCCATGACGCGGCCACAGCGCCCTCGACGGGTACGCCGGGCTCCTCATACGCCAGCTCAACATCGTCACCCGGCGCACCCGCCAATGCCGATGCGTTCGATACAAAAACCTGGCAAGAGTGGTACGCCACCAAAGCCGGTGTGTGCCTGAACTCTGGAGCCCTCGACGGTCTGCGGTTCAAAGACGCGGTGAACCAAGTCGCCGAGTTGTTGGCCACCAAAGGCCTGGGCGAGAAAAAAACCACCTGGCGTTTGCGCGACTGGGGCGTGAGCCGCCAGCGCTACTGGGGCACGCCGATTCCCATCATCCATTGCGACGAACACGGCGCGGTGCCGGTGCCCGAAAAAGACCTGCCGGTGGTGTTGCCGCAAGACTGCATCCCGGACGGCTCGGGCAACCCCTTGCACACACACGAAGGCTTCCATGCAGGGGTGACTTGCCCGGTGTGTGGCAAGCCGGCGCGTCGCGAGACCGACACCAT
>CAIMWY010000021.1 GCA_903845315.1 uncultured Burkholderiales bacterium | reverse complement strand
TCAGACCTTGGTGAACACCAAGTCCCACACACCGTGGCCGAGCTTGAGGCCGCGGTTTTCAAACTTGGTCAGCGGTCGGTAGCTGGGCTTGGGGGCAAAGCCGCTGGCATCGGTGGCCGTGTTTTTCAGCAAAGGTTCTGCGCTGACCACGTGCAGCATTTGCTCGGCATAGGGTTCCCAGTCGGTGGCCAAGTGCAAGTAACCACCGGGCTTGATGTGGTGGGCCAGTCGGTTCACAAACGGGCTTTGGATCAAACGGCGCTTGTGGTGGCGACTTTTGTGCCAGGGGTCAGGAAAGAAAATGTGCACGCCGTCCAGGCTGTTGTCGCCCAACATGTGGTCCAACACCTCTATCGCATCATGTTGCACGATGCGGATGTTGCCAATGCTTTCTTCGCCGCAGCGCTTGAGCAAGGCACCCACACCCGGCGCATGCACTTCGCAACACAAAAAATTGTCATCAGCTCGGGTCTGCGCAATTTTGGCCGTGGCGTCGCCCATGCCAAAACCAATCTCCAAAATCAGCGGGGCAGCGCGGCCAAACAGGGCCGCAGCATCGAGCCACTCGGTTTGGTAAGGCACCAAAAATTCTGGACCGAATTGATCGAATGCGCGCGTCTGACCGGGCCCCATGCGCCCTGCGCGCAGCACATAGGTTTTGATGACGCGCATGAACGGGGTGTCGGTTTGAGGTGCGTCAGTGACGGTAGACAAATCAGCGGGGGTCATAACAAGTCGGGCGGTAAGAACCTTCGATTATCGTGCGCATCGCGCCACGCTGTGACCCAATGAGGAAACGCTTCCTCAAGCGATGCATCGCTGCGTTGCAGACCCAGCACCTTTGCCGCTGCATTCAAGGCCGCCAGCGGATCGCTCAAGTCCAAAGCCTGCGCCCCGTTCTGCTTGCTCAACTTCTCACCGTTTTCACCCAGCACCAAAGGGGTGTGCTGGTAGCTGGGTGTGGGCAAGCCCAAGGCCTGTTGCAGCACGATTTGACGGGCGGTGTTGTCGGTGAGGTCTGCGCCGCGCACGATATGGGTGATGCCTTGTGCGCCGTCGTCCACCACCACGGCGAGTTGGTACGCCCACAGGCCATCGGCACGACGCAGCACAAAGTCGCCCACCTCGTGCGCCACGTTTTGCTGCTGAGGGCCCAGTGCACGGTCTTGCCATGTCAAGGGGTTGGCGAGTTTCAAGTCGTCGATCACACGCTGCACGTTCAAGCGCCAAGCGCGTGGTGCTTTGCCGTTGAGGCCTTGGCGGCAGGTACCCGGATACGCGGCAGCGCTGTGTCGCGCGCGGGCGTGACCCATCGCCGCTTGAGCGTCTTCAATCTCTTTGCGTGAACACCCGCAGGGGTAGGCCCAGCCTTTTTGCACCAGGGCGTCGAGCGCGGCTTGGTAGGCGGCGCTGCGTTGCGATTGAAACACCACTGGCGCATCAGAGACCAGACCGCAATCCGCCAGTTGCTGCAAGATGATCTGGTCGGCGCCATTCACGCAACGCGGTGTGTCCACGTCTTCAATACGCACCAGCCATTGCCCGCTGTGAACGCGGGCATCCAGCCAACTGGCCAGTGCAGCAACCAGCGAGCCCGCATGCAGCGGGCCCGTGGTAGAGGGTGCAAAACGACCGAGGTAAGGCACGAAGAAATCACACGCCAAGGCTTAGCGCGTGGGCGTCACAGTTACATGCGATGTGCCGATTGGCAGACTGCCAAGGCCAGTTCCAGGCCCGACACGAAGGCGTCTTCGACACGGTGTCCGATGTGCCAGTCACCGCAGGTACCCAGGCCCGTGCTTGCGTGGTACTGGTGAGAAACGCCCAGCGGCACCAAGGTTTGTGCATATCGCCAGCGGTGGACCTCGGCGTGGCTGGGCTCGGCACGGATGCCCGTGAGTTCTGAGAAGGCGCGCAAGAGTTTGGCTTTGACACGAGGGGCGTCGTCTTCGAGGTGCTCTTGCGACCAGGTGGCACTGGCTTGCACGGTCCAGCGTTCGATCTTGCCGCGCTTGGGCTTGGACGACTCACGCGCCAACCAAGCCACTCGGTGGTGGGTGCTGCGCGCAGCGTTCCACTGGGGCCCCAGGTGGGGTAGGTTGGGTTGGCTGGCGTTGGGGAAGGCCAGCATCAGCGTCCAGCACGGGGCCACTTGGACCTTGGCCATGGCGTCGATGAAGTGCATCTTGTTGACGGCGCTGCCAGAGTTGCGCAGCAGTTGTTCGGCTTGCGCCGATGGCATGGCCAACAACACGCGGTCAAAACCGCTGTGCTTTTCAGCCACGTCTTTGCCGCCTTTTGTGTTGAGGCTGTGTACTGTCCACTGGCCTTTGGCGTTGCGCTCCAAGCGTTGCACTTTGTTTTGAAGCTGTATGGCTTTGCCCAAGGGTTGCGCCCAATGACGCACCAAAGCGTTCATACCCGGGCTTGCCACAAAGTGAGCTTCTTGGGTGGGGCGAGCGGCTTCAAACACGTGTCCCATTGGGTCAAGCACACGCACGGCGTTGGCGCTCCAAGGGCGACAAATGTCCGTAGTTCCGACCACGGTTTGCAGCGCCAGCGAGAAGCGCGCATCGCGTACGGTGAAGTACTGCGTGCCGTGGTCGAAGCTACCAAACGCGCTGTCTCGGGTAGACATGCGTCCGCCCGCGCCGTGGCTTTTGTCAAACACATGCACCTTGTGACCCGCTTGGGTCAGGGTGCGTGCGGCGGTGATGCCGGCCATGCCGGCGCCGATGATGGCGATGTGAAGTGTCATGGCTGCACTCTACACGCTGCGCGAGGGTTTGGGGCGTCGGGGGTTCACCAACAAGGCGGCTCGGGTGGTGGGGCTCTTGAGTTGTTTGAGCCACCACTGCAAGGCGCGGCCTCCGCGCTCGCCTTCGCTGCCATCGGGAATGCGCCAGGCATAGCTGAGTTGCGCCTCTCTGCGCGGGCGTTCCACCTCGCGCACTTGCAGGCGACCCGCATCAATCAAGGGCTGCGCCAAGGACTCCGGCACAAAGCCCACACCCAAACCGCGAACCTGAGCGTCAAGTTTGACAGCCATGGTGGGCACTGTGAACACGTCTTGGCCGGGCAGCAAGCCAATGGTCATGCCACTGCCGCGCTGTACCGAGTCGGCCACGGCCACGGCGCGGTGTTGGCGGATCACGGCATCGTTGAGTGGCTCAGGGGCTTGGGCGAGTGGATGCTGGGGAGACAGCGCAAACACAAAGCGCATGGGCCCCAGCAGGTGGCTGTGAATGCCCGCCGCTGTACCGCTGCCTCCAGGGTTGCCAGGGATGCCGAGCGCCAAGTCGGCTTGGCCGTTGGTTAATGCCTCTAGGGTGCCGGTTAGGGTTTCGTCGCGCAGTTTCAGCCGGGTGGGGGGCGATTGCGCCAAGAAGGCCTCGCACAACTCCATCATGGTGACGCGGTCAATGATGCTGTCGACCGCAATGGTGAATTGGCTTTCCCAGCCGGTGGCCACGCGTCGCACCCGGTTGGCGATGGCGTCCATGTCGGCCAGCAGGCGTTCGCCTTCGCGCATCAGTTCATGGCCTGCAGCGGTCAGCGTGGCGTGGCGTGAGCTGCGGTCAAACAGCAGCACATCCAGCGCGTCTTCAATTTGGCGCACTCGGTAGGTCAGGGCACTGGGCACCAGACCCAGGCCCCGCGCAGCGGCGGCAAAGCTGCCCGCTTTTTCGATGGCGTGCAACATACTGAGTGAGTCGGGGGTTAAGACATCGCGGGGAGAGGGCATGGGAGGGGTAAGGGCATTCAAATAATTTGAATGATGCCATCAAATGCAGTGCATCACCCAAGGGCCTAGGCGACCTAAAGTTCAGGCCACAGGAGAAATCACATCATGCTGACCCTTCGTAAATCCCAAGATCGCGGCTATGCCGACCATGGCTGGTTGCGCTCGTTCCACAGTTTTTCATTCGCCAACTACCACGACCCTGAGTTCATGGGTTGGGGCAACCTGCGTGTGATCAACGAAGACCGCATTGCACCCGGCACCGGTTTTGGCACCCATGGTCACCGTGACATGGAAATCATCAGCTATGTGCTCAGCGGCGAGTTGGCGCACAAAGACAACATGGGCAACGTCAAAGGCATTCCGCCTGGCGACGTGCAGCGCATGAGTGCAGGCAGTGGCGTGATGCACAGCGAGTTCAACCATGCGCCTGAGCAAACCACCCATTTCTTTCAGATCTGGATCGAGCCCAATCTGCATGGCATCCCCCCCAGCTACGAGCAACACACGGTGCCCGCCGCCAGCAAACGGGGGGCTTTGAGCCGCATCGCTGGGCACGAGGGGGCACTGGTGAAGATCCACGCCGATGCCACGCTTTATGCCGGTTTGTTGGACGGCGCAGAGCGCACAAGCCTTGCTTTGGCGCCCTGTCGCAAGGGCTATGTCCATTTGGTGCGCGGCAGCGTGCACGTCAATGGCGTGGCGTTGAATGCTGGCGACGCCGCCTTGCTGGATGGCGAACCCCATATCACCCTCGATCAGGGGACAGATGCCGAGGTGTTGGTCTTTGACTTGGCACCTTGATTTTTTATCTTTTCACTTTCTTCACTTCAATCTTTAAGGAAATTTTTCATGAACAACGCTCTCAGTCTCGTCGCGCGCTTGCTATTTGTCGCTTTGTTTTTGCCTGCGGGCTTGTCAAAGCTCACCGGCTTTGAGGGCATCACCGGCTACATCGCTTCGGTGGGTTTGCCTTTGCCCCAAGTGGGCGCTGCTTTGGCCATCGTGGTGGAGATTGCGGGCTCGGTGGCTCTGATCGTCGGTTTTCAAACCCGCATTGCTGCTGCAGTGTTGGCCCTGTTCACCTTGGTGGCGACCGTGATTTTTCATGCGTTCTGGGGCGCAGCGCCTGAGCAAGCCTACGTCCAGCAGCTGATGTTCTTCAAGAACATCGCAGTCGTCGGTGGCTTGCTGTTGTTGGTAGCCAACGGTGCCGGTGCTTTCAGCATAGACGCCAAAAAGGTCGCGGAATAATTCGCGCCTGAAAAAATGTATCCCCTCATTCATCGCTTGTTAATCTAGGAATCTCTCATGACAAAAACAGTTGTTGTTTTCCATTCCGGCTACGGCCATACCCAACGCGTGGCCCAGTTCGTGGCCGAAGGTGCCAAGGCTGACCTGATCACCATCGACGCAGATGGCAATGTGAGCGACGCCGACTGGGCCGTGGTGGATGCAGCAGACGCCATCATTTTTGGCTCACCCACCTACATGGGCATGGTGTCTTGGCAGTTCAAGAAGTTTGCCGATGCCACCTCCAAGCGTTGGTTCACCAGCGCCTGGAAAGACAAAGTGGCCGGTGGCTTCACCATTTCGGCCAGCCCAAGTGGCGACAAGTTGTCGACCATCCAGTACTTCATCACCTTGGCCATGCAAAACGGCATGATCTGGGTGGGCCAACCCGCCTTGAACGACGGCAACATCAACCGCATTGGTTCCAACTCGGGCCTGATGGCGCAAGTGGGCCCCACCAGTCCAGCGGCAGACATTCCCCAAGGCGATTTGGACACGGCCAAAGCCTATGGCGAGCGCGTGGCACAAGTGGCTGCCAAGTTGCGCGGTTGAGCGTCGGGGGAGGATGCAGCAAGGGTTAGCATGACCCTATGAAAATTATCCAACTCCTTCCCTGGGCCGATTGGTTTGCACTCGGATTTTTCATCTCGGTATGGACCATCTATGCCTTGTTTGCCAAGCACTGGAGCGATGGTCGAACCTCTATCCTGGCTTTGACCAACCGTTACCGTCATCTGTGGATGTTGCAGACCACGGCGCGCGATCCGCGCATGCTCGATGGCATCATCACGCAAAGCCTGTCGGCGACCCCTTCGTTTTTTTGCTCCACCACCATTTTGATTTTGGGTGGCTTGTTTGCCTTGCTGGGCACTACCGACAAGGCGGCAGAGTTGGTGCGCGAGATACCGTTTGCTGAGCAAACGCCGATCTTGGTGTTTGAGTTCAAGATCTTGGTGCTGGTGGCAATTTTTGTCTATGCGTTTTTCCGCTTTTCGTGGTCGATGCGGCAATACACGTTCGTTTCACTGCTGATTGGCTCGATGCCTCCTGCCAAAGACTTTGCGCAAGGGCTAGCCGACCCCGTGGTGTTTGCCAACCGCGCCGCGGCCATGACAGGCTTGGCTGCAGAGACCTTCAATGGGGGCTTGCGCGCTTACTATTTTTCATTCGCGGCGATGGGCTGGTTTTTCTCACCACTGATTTTTGTGCTGGCCACCATGCTCGTGGCCGCCATCTTGTACAGCCGTGAGTTTCGCTCTGACGTGTTGCACTTGCTGCAAGAGTAGGCGCGCAAAAGGGCGTTACTTGCAAGCGCTCAAGTCAGGCGCCAAGGCTTCGCGCTCGTCAAATACAAAGCAGCCGCCGTGGTAGTGGGCGTCGCCAATTTCTTCAAAGTATTTGAGGATGCCGCCTTCGAGCTGATAAACATGCGCCAGGCCCGCGTTGCGCATGAAGATGGCGGCTTTTTCGCAGCGAATGCCACCGGTGCAAAAGCTGATCACGGTTTTGTCTTGCAGGGCTTCTTTGTGCTTCAACACTGCATCCGGAAATTCGGTGAATTTGCTCAAGCCCCAGTTGAGGGTGTTTTTAAACGTTCCGTGGTCGATTTCAAATTGGTTGCGTGTGTCCAGCGTGACCACTGGGCGGCCTTCGTCGTCATGCCCCTGATCCAGCCAGCGTTTGGCGGTGGCGGCTGAGACAGCAGGGGCACGGCCTTGTGCTGGCCGAATGCTGGGGTGGTTCATGCGGATGATCTCGGGCTTGACCTTGACCAACAGTTTGCGAAAGGGCTGGGTCGCGGACCAACTTTCTTTCGGTTTGAGATCTGTCAGGCGTGGGTCTTGTCGCAGCCAGTCCACAAAACTGTTGACTTGATCAGGACTGCCGGCTAGAAATAAGTTGATGCCTTCTTCGGAAATCAAGATGGTGCCTTTGAGCTGGCTAGCCAGGGCTTGGTCAAGGAAGAGTTGGCGCAAGTCGGCCGCTTCAGGTAGCGCGACAAACTTGTAGCAAGAAATGTTCAAAATCGTGTTCACACGGTCATTTTAAAGACGATGCTGAGACGCTCGTATCCGATTTCCATCCCTACAATCCGATGCATGTTTGTACACCTGCGCCTTCACACCGAGTTTTCTGTCGTCGACGGAACCAACCGCATCGAAGAAATCGTGAAGGCAGCCGCAACGGATCAGCAACCGGCGTTGGCCATCACGGATCTCAATAATCTGTACGGGGCCATCAAGTTTTACAAAGAG
>CAIMWY010000020.1 GCA_903845315.1 uncultured Burkholderiales bacterium | reverse complement strand
TTCAAATCAAAGCGCATTTGGTAGCCGAAGACGCTTTTTGTACCGGTTCCGGTGCGGTCGGTTTTAGCCACGCCTTGGGTGTAGACGTGCTGCATGAAATCTTCGTATTGGCGGCGAATAGGGCGCATGGCGTCACAAGCTCGGGATGGGTAGAGGCCATGAGTTTAAAGGCTTGAGTTTTGGCGCCGATCTTGGTACGTCAGCGCTTATAAATTCTTTTGCCATTTCGAATACTTAAGTGGTGACTTGCGTCGGCTGCTTGACGCATTCTGTACAAACTGCCACATTAACGGATTACTTGGATAAAAGTGACTTAGCCATTTGCCATGACAAGCCCTGACACATCTCAAGACATGCAACGTGTTTTTGAGGACTGTGACCCGATTTACTTGCGACAGCTTCGCCAAGCCGCAGGCATGGAGGTCATGGCCTTGGCGAGAACCGCTTGTTTGTCAGTGACGCAGGTGCTGCACTTGGAGGGTGAGGGCGATGGGATGTTTTATTCACCCAGCATCAAGCGCCAAGCCTACAAACGCGTGTTGATGATTCTGGGGGCAGACCCACCGACAGCCAAACAAGAAGAAGCCCTAGAGGCTGCGCTGAACGGACTCAATCCCGGACTTGTACACAACCCCATCGACAGCATCGTGGCTTTGGTGGAGCATGCACAACCCATGCACCCTACAACCACTGGGGTGGCCAAATTTTTGTCAATGGTTCGAACCTTAAAGTCATCGATCTGGTGGGTCTTACCTTTGCTGAGCCTGCTACTGGTGGCCTATCTCTTGGAGCCTTTTGTCTCTGGCTGGGTGCAAGCGGTCAACACCCAGACCGTGCAAGCATCGGTTGTGTCAAGCCCAGAAGTTGAGGCCTTGGCCCCAGAGCCCATGCTCAACGCGAGTGCTGAGGTCGTGGCCGCAGATCCCGCCATGCCTGTTGCTGCTGTTGCGACTCCCACAACACCCAGCATAGGCTGCGAACACAGCCGAGACAGCTTGGTGGCACTGTCGGCTGTTGAGGCCTACAAGGCGGGCAATTATGTTTATGTATTGAGTGACGTTGCGGCGACGGTCTGCGTGGTCGATGGCGCCAAACAAGCCAACGTCCTCCAGCTCAAACCCGGTGAAGGGCGCAGCGTGTATGGCACTGCACCGTGGCAGGTGTCGGGGGCGCAACTCTTCAAAATGCAAATTTATTTTCAAGGTCGCCGCTTGACCATTCCTGAAACCGGCGCTCAGCACTTCAACTTGGTTGAAACACCTCTGGCACGCTGACTCCACCAGAGGCTGCGCAGGGCTAATGCCTCAATCCGTGCGAACCACACGCCCAGGGTTCAAGATGCCTTGTGGGTCGAGCGCCTGTTTGATCTGCCGCATCCAGGACAACGCAGTGGCGTCTTTGTAGTCGGGCAGGGTGTCCACTTTCAAGCTGCCCACGCCGTGTTCAGCCGAGATGGAGCCTCCAAAGCGTTTGACCGTGTCGTAAACCAGCGTGTTCACACGGTGTTCTTGCGTCTTCAAAAACTCGGCGTTGTCGCTGCCTGCGGGCGCTTGCACGTTGTAGTGCAAATTGCCATCGCCCAAGTGGCCAAAATTGACCAAACGCACGCCAGCAATTTCTTTCTCCAGCAAGGCATCGGTGTGGGCCACAAATTCAGGAATGGCTGATACGGGCAGAGAAATGTCATGCTTGATGTTCAAGCCTTCTTCCGCTTGCGCCAGCGTGATGCTCTCTCGGATGTGCCACAGATTGCGCGCTTGCGACAGGCTTTCGGCCACCACGGCATCGCTCACGCAGCCACGCTCAAAGGCCAGCTCCAGCACGTGTTCAAAGCGTTCGCGCGCATGCGCTTCTGACTCGGTGTCCGAGTTTTCCAGCAACACGCAATACGGAGAGTCTTGCCACAGGGGCACGCGCAATTGCGGGTAATGCTTGTCCACCAAGCTGAGCGCAAATTGCCCCATCATCTCGAACCCGGTCAAACCCGCACCCAAGTGAAGGTGGGCCAAGCCCAGCAGTTCCACCGCATGCGCTACCGAAGGCACAGCCGCCCAAGCGGTGAGTTTGGCCGCAGGCAGGGGGTAGAGTTTTAGGGTGGCGGCGGTGATGATGCCCAAGGTGCCTTCGCTGCCAATCATCAGGTTGCGCAGGTCGTAGCCCGTGTTGTCTTTGCGCAGCCCACTCAGGCCGTGCCAAATCTCGCCTTGTGCGCTCACCACCTCTAGCCCCAAGCACAGCTCACGTGTGTTGCCGTAGCGCACCACTTGCGTGCCGCCTGCGTTGGTGCCCAAGTTGCCACCAATCGTGCAGCTGCCTTCAGAACCCAGGCTCAAGGGGAACAAAAAGCCCGCTTGCTCAGCCGCGTGTTGCAGGTTCTGAAGCACACAACCTGCTTCTACCGTGATGGCCAAATTGGCGGCGTCGATGTGGCGTACCGCGTTCATGCGTTGCAAGCTCAACAGCACCTGGGTGCCTGAGTCGTCAGGGATCGAGCCCACCACCAAACCGGTGTTGCCGCCTTGCGGCACGATGCTCACACCCGCTTGGGCGCAGGCTTTCACCACCGCGGCCACTTCAGCCGTGTTGCCCGGGCGAACTACGGCCATCGCTTTGCCTCGTGTGCGTTTGCGCCAGTCTTGTTCAAACGCCGACAAGTCGCCCTCTGTCAACACATGGGCGTCGCCCACCGTGTGGCGCAGGGCGGTCAGCAGTTCGGGCAAAGACAAAGCAGTCATGGTGGAGTCGCAGACTTAGGGGTTGGCAGGCGCAGCGGCTGGGTCGGGTTGGGCCGTTGCTTTGGCATGTTGCAAGCGCAAGCGCACATGCAGGGCACAGGCCACGAACAAGAACACACACAGCAGCACTTCCAGCATCGCCAGGTAATTGCTGGGTGCACGGTCACCGATGGCGCGGACCACGCCTTCGGTGAAGTACAGCCACACCATCAGGCTAAGCCAACGGTAGGTGTACATGCGGTGTTTCAGTAAACCAGTGAGCGGGATGCACAAGGGCAACACCTTGAGCGCCAGCAAGGTGCCGCCTGGGCGCACCGGGGCCAGCCACAGTTCCCAGGCTAGGCCCAGTACGATCAAGCCCAGCAAACTGCCGACTGCCACCAGACGGGTAAGTTGCACATGACGTGGGATTGGGGCGGGCGCTTCAGAAAAGGGCGCAGGGGAGGGGGCAGAAGTGTTGTGCATGGGCAGTGGCATGATTCGGACCATGATTGTCCCGCAACTGAAGCACCTTTTTGACCGCCTACGCCGATTCCCCTGGCGCAACACCGCACGCACCTTGCGCCAGCGCTTTCGCGAGGACCGCTTGGGCCAGACCGCGGGCAGCCTGACCTTCACCACCACCATCGCCTTGGTGCCCTTGGTGACGGTGGCCTTGGCGGTGTTCACCGCGTTTCCGATCTTCAGTGACTTCCAAACCGTGTTGCAACGCCGTTTGGTCGAAAGCTTGGTGCCTGACAACATCTCGCGTCAGGTGTTGGGTTACCTGACCCAATTCGCCAGCAAAGCCAGCCGCTTGGGCGTGGTGGGGGTCACCGCCCTGGTCTTGTCGGCCATTGCCTTGGTGTTCACCATCGACCGCACGCTCAACGCCATTTGGCGCGTGCGTAAGCGTCGCCCCTTTGCTCAGCGCATCTTGTTGTACTGGACCGCCCTGACCTTGGGGCCGTTGCTCATGGGTGCGAGTTTGGTGATGCTGACCCAGTTGATTGCGGTCTCGCGTGGCTTGGCGCCTGAAGTGACCAGCAGCATGCGCTGGTTCTTCAGCGGCTTGGAATTCATGCTGGTGGCTTGGGGCGTGAGTGCGCTCTACCGCTACGTGCCCTACACCCAAGTGCGCTGGAGCCATGCCTTGGTGGGCGGTGTGTGGGTGGCCGCGGCCACCGAGGTGGCGCGCAATGTGTTGGCCTATTACTTTGGCATGATGCCCACCTACTCGGCGGTCTACGGTGCCCTGGCCACCTTGCCGATTTTGCTGATCTGGATTTACCTGGCTTGGGTCATCGTGCTCTTGGGCGCTGTGTTGGTGGCCAATTTGCCCAGTTTGCTGGGCGGCATTTCACGCGATGGGCGCAGCGTGGGCTGGCGCTTTCAACTGGCGCTGGAGGTGTTGCAACGCTTGAATTTGGCGCGTCACAACCCCACCCGTGGCGTGAGTTTGCCGCGCTTGTGCGAAGACTTGCACCTCGATCCTTTGCAACTCGAAGAGGTGTTGACCACCTTGGTCGATTTGGATTGGATTGGCCGCCTCAGCGAGTCTGCCGACTCGGCCCACCATGCCGTCAGTGAGTCACGCTATGTGCTGTTGGCCGACCCGCACCAAACGCCTTTGACGCCACTGATAGAGCGTTTGTTGCTGGTGCGCAGCGAAACAGGCGAAGGCCTGTGGATGCGTTGGCAAGACCTGCGCCTCAGAGACGTGCTGTGAGAAAGCGCTGCAAGGCATGCAGCGTTTCCTCGGGGGACTCGGTCATTTGGTGATGCCCCATGGGCACCATCACGACCTCATGCGTTTTGCCAGCGACGCGCGCTTGGTTCACCAAGCCTTGGGCGGCACGGGGCGTGGTCATTTGGTCTTGGTTGCCCAACACAAACAGCACGGGACAGGTCAGATCGGCCATGGCCTGCAAGCCGTTGGCATAGCTATCGCACGCCACAAACCCCCGGTGGAACACATTGACCTTAGGGTTACTGGCCAGCACGCGACGGTTCAGCGCCGTGTTGGCGCCAAACACCCAGGTGCCTGGCCCCAGCGCTGAAGGCGGTGCCGCCAGCGTGGCGCGTGAAAACACATTGATCATCTCAATCGCTTTCATGGGCTCGTTGAGCGAGCTCTCCAGCAAGGCTGGTGACACCTTCATGGGAAACGCCGTGCCCACCAGCGCGATGTGGCTGATGCGGTCTTTCAACCGCCCCGCCGTTTCAAGCGCAATCAAGGAGCCCCAGCTGTGGCCCACAAGGGCGGCGCGCTGCACGCCTGCGGCGTCGAGCAAGGCCTCGATGAACTGCGATGCCTCTTCCACGCTGCGGGGTGCTTCGCCCCCGCTGCGGGCGTGACCGGGCAAATCCACCGCCAGCACATTGAAGCCGTGGTGGGCCAGGTAGCGGGTTTGCAAAATCCACACGCTGTGGTCACCCAGCACGCCGTGAATAAACACCACGGTCGGCTGGCTGGCGTCAAAAGCTTTGCCGCCGGTATAGGCATAGGCTTCATAAGGCTGATCGGCTGAATCTTGGAGGGTGAATTTCATGCCGCACCTGCTTTCTCGGCGGCCTTCAAGGCACGCTTCAAGTCTTCGATCAAATCGCTGGGGTCTTCCAGCCCAATCGACAAGCGAATCGTGCCTGGGCCAATGCCCGCATTGCGCAGCGCCTCGTCGTTCATGCGAAAGTGGGTGGTGCTGGCGGGGTGAATCACCAGGCTGCGGCAGTCGCCCACATTGGCCAGGTGGCTAAACAGCTTCAAGGCCTCGATGAATGCCCGTCCCTGAGCGCGGCTGCCTTTGAGGTCGAAGCTGAACACCGAGCCAGCACCGCGCGGGCCAAAGCGCAACAGTTTGTGGGCCAGTGCGTGGCTGGGGTGACCCTCCATCAACGGGTGGCCCACACGGCTGACCAGCGGATGGCTGGCCAGGTAGGCCACCACTTTTTCGGTGTTGCTCATGTGGCGCTCCATGCGCAGAGGCAGGGTCTCGATGCCTTGCAAAATCAGCCAAGCACTGTGTGGGCTCAGGCAGGCGCCAAAGTCGCGCAAGCCTTCGCGGCGCGCCCGCAGCAAGAACGCACCCACGGTGCTCTCTTCGCTGAACACCATGTTGTGAAAGCCCTCATACGGCTCGGTCAGCTCAGGGAACTTGCCACTGCGCTCCCAGTCAAAACTGCCGCCGTCCACCACGATGCCGCCAATCACCGTGCCGTGCCCGCTCAAAAATTTGGTGGCTGAGTGGTAGACCAAATCAGCCCCATGCTCAAACGGTTTGATCAGGTAGGGTGAGGTCAGGGTGGAGTCCACCAGCAGCGGCACACCCACCTCGTGTGCGATGTGCGAGATGGTCGGGATGTCGAGCACATCCAAGCCAGGGTTGCCCACTGTCTCGCTAAAAAACAACTTGGTGTTGGGCCGCACGGCAGCGCGCCAACCGTCGATGTCGTCCGGTTTGACAAAGGTGGTCTCAATGCCAAAGCGACTTAGTGTGTAGTGCAGCAGGTTGTGCGAGCCGCCATACAGCGCCGTGCTGGCCACGATGTGGCTGCCCGCGCCCATCAGCGTGGCAATCGACAGGTGCAGCGCCGCCTGGCCGCTGGCCACGGCAATGGCGCCCACGCCGCCTTCCAGGGCCGAGACGCGCTGCTCCAGCACGGCGTTCGTGGGATTGGAGATGCGGCTGTAGACGTGCCCTGGGCGCTCCAGGTTGAACAAAGCGGCGGCGTGGTCGCTGGACTCGAACACGAACGAGGTGGTCAAGTGAATCGGCACAGCGCGCGCGCCGGTGCTGGGGTCGGGGGCGGCGCCAGCATGCAAAGCCAGGGTGTCAAAACT
>CAIMWY010000019.1 GCA_903845315.1 uncultured Burkholderiales bacterium | reverse complement strand
GTTTGGGTTCACCATCAACATGATCACCCTGATGGCCTTGTCGCTGTGCGTGGGCCTCTTGATCGATGACGCCATCGTGGTCCGCGAGAACATCGTGCGTCATGTGCAAATGGGCAAAGCGTCCTACCAAGCCGCACTCGACGGCACCCAAGAAATTGGCTTGGCAGTGATGGCCACCACCTTCTCCATCGTGGCCGTGTTTTTACCCATCGGCTTTATGGGCGGCATCATTGGCAAGTTCTTCCACCAATTCGGCTTGACCATCGTGGCCGCAGTGCTGATCTCGATGTTCGTGAGCTTCACGCTCGACCCGATGCTCTCGTCCATCTGGCACGACCCCACCATCCATGCGCACGGCGAACATGGCAACGCTGGCCTGTACGACCGCACGGTGGGCCGCGTCACCGCGTGGTTTGAGCGCGGCACCGACCGCTTGAGCGAGACCTACCAAGACATCTTGCGCTGGTCCTTGAACCACCAGCGCACCACCCTTGCGTTGGCGGCGCTCACCTTTGTCACCAGCATCTTCATGGTGCCGCTACTGGGCACCGAGTTTGTTCCCAAGGCCGACTTCTCTGAAACCTATGTGAACTTTTACACGCCTGTGGGTTCGTCCCTCGAGGCCACCGAGGCCAAAGCCCAACAGGTCGAAGCCATCATCCGCGAGTTCCCCGAGGTGCGCTACACCGTGGCCACACTCAACACGGGCAACGCTAACGGAAAAATTTACGCCGCCCTCTACATCCGCTTGGTCGACCGCAAGCTTCGCCAACGCAATGTGGACGACATATCCGCCCTGCTGCGCCAACGCTTGCTGCAAGTGCCTGGCATCACTGTGACCCATGCTGGCTTGCTCGACACCATGGGTGGCAACAAGCAAATCGAGTTTTCTTTGTTGGGCACCGACCTGCGTGAACTCGAACGCCTGACCCAACAGGTGATGACGGCCGTGCGTCCCATCCCCGGTTTGGTTGACCTGGACTCCAGCGTCAAGCCCGACAAACCGACCATCGAAGTCAAGGTCCAACGCGAAGCGGCCAGCGATTTAGGCCTGACCTTGGGCGGCATTGGCACGCAGTTGCGCACTTTGGTGGCAGGTCAAACCGTGACCAATTGGCGCGCAGGGGACGACCAAACCTACGACGTCAACGTGCGCTTGAATCCCACCGCACGCACCCAACCAAAAGACCTTGAACACCTGCCCTTTACCGTGGGCACCGCCGCCGATGGCAGTCCACGCGTGGCGCGCCTCAACCAAGTCGCCCAGGTCATAGAGGGCACGGGCCCCAACCAAATCAACCGGCGCGATTTGAAACGCGAGGTGGCCATCAATGCCAACGTCTACAACCGTTCCATGGGTGAAGTGTCCAACGACATTCGCGAGGTGATGAAGGGGATCGCCTTGCCGCCGGGCTACAGCTTTCAGTTTGGGGGATCGACCAAGAGCATGCAAGAGTCCTTTGACTACGCCATCTCGGCGCTGGTACTGGCGGTGGTGTTCATCTACATGATTTTGGCCAGCCAATTCAAAAGCTTTTTGCAACCCATGGCCTTGATGACGGCCCTGCCCCTGACATTGATTGGTGTGGTGCTGGCCTTGTTGATGTTTGGCTCGGCCCTGTCCATGTTCTCGGTGATTGGCATGGTCATGCTCATGGGCTTGGTCACCAAGAACGCAATTTTGTTGGTCGACTTTGCGATTCGCGCGCGACAAGACCAAGTGCTGCCCGATGGCGCCATCCAAGCCGGTTTGCCCCGCAACGAAGCCTTGCTGCTGGCCGCACGCGTGCGCTTGCGCCCTATTTTGATGACCACCTTGGCCATGATTTTTGGTATGGTGCCGCTGGCCTTTGCGATTTCTGAGGGCGCCGAGCAACGCGCCCCGATGGGCCAAGCTGTGATTGGCGGGGTCATCACCTCTTCCTTGCTGACTTTGGTGGTGGTTCCAGTGGTCTATTGTTATATGGATGATCTGGCGCAATGGCTGCGTCGTTTGTGGGGCTCTGGTGTCAGCCGCACGCAACCCTGATCGCTAAAATTTGAGCTTGAGCCCACAAGGCCGTACCGATGTATTTGGAGTATTGAGATGAACCAAGAACAAGCCCGCTTCAACATGGTGGAGCAACAAATCCGCCCCTGGCAAGTGCTCGACAAAGCCGCATTGGCCGTGCTGTCGCACTTGCAGCGTGAACTGTTTGTGCCCCAGGCCTACCAAGCGCTGGCCTATACCGACACCGAAATTCCTCTGGGCCATAGCCAAACCATGGTGCCTCCGCGTGTCGACGCCCGCCTGATGCACGACCTGCATCTCACCGGCAGCGAGAAGGTGCTGGAAGTAGGCACCGGCAGCGGCTACCTCACTGCCTTGCTGGCTGGACGCGCCCAACGCGTCATCAGCTTAGAGCTGAACGCCGAGCTGGCCACCACCGCACGCGCCAATTTGCAGCGTGCAGGCGTGACCAATGCGGATGTGCGTGTGGCAGACGGCAGCCATGGCAGCACAGGAGATGCGCCATTTGACGCCATCGTCTTGGGCGGCTCGGTGGCGGAAGTGCCACAAGCCTTGTTGCAGCAACTCTCAGTCGGTGGCCGCTTGATCGCCATTGTTGGCGCCGACCCCGTGATGTGCGCCACCTTGTTCACCAGCACGGCCGACGCCAGCTGGCACAGCAAAGTGCTGTGGGACACCACGGCCCCTCGCTTGCAAGGCTTCACTGAGCCCACCCGCTTTCAGTTTTAAGCATCCCGCATGATCGATCAAATTCAACCTGCTCAGCTCGCGACTTGGGCAGCAAGCCTTGCAGCGCAAGGCACGGCGATCGTGCTCGATGTGCGCGAACCCTGGGAGGTGCAAACCGCCAGTGTCACGCCCCAAGGCTTTGAGCTGCTCACCATCCCCATGAGTACCGTGCCTGTGCGTCTACAAGACCTGCCCCGTGACCGCCCGATTGCCTGTCTGTGCCACCACGGCGCACGCAGCATGCAGGTGGCTGCCTTTTTAGCCCAGCAAGGCTTTGACTCAGTGGCCAACATCGCCGGTGGCATCAACGCTTGGTCGTCGCAAGTGGACACCTCGGTGCCCACGTATTGATTTTTGAAAGAACCGCATGAAGCTCTC
>CAIMWY010000018.1 GCA_903845315.1 uncultured Burkholderiales bacterium | reverse complement strand
TGCGTTGTAGGCCGCAGCGGCCAAGGGCATGGAGCCTTCAAAGCTGTCGAGCACCAATTTCAGATAACCCGTGCCAATGGCGATGTTGGTGTCGCGGTCGGTGATTTGACTGGGGGTGAAGCCGTTCAGGCCAATCTTGCGGGCCGTCCACTTGGCGGTGGCGGGCATGACCTGCATCAGGCCCGAGGCACCCACGCCAGAGCGGGCGTCCATCACAAAGCGGCTTTCTTGGCGGATCAGTCCGTAGACATAGGCGGGGTCGAGGTTGATGTCGCGCGCACGCGAAATCACGCTGTCTTTGAAGGGCATGGGAAAGCGCTGGTCAAAGTCCATCACTTGACGCGTTTTGTCGCTGGTGTTGATGCAGCGGTCCCACACCTGGTGGTCGCAGGCCAGCTGTGCGGCGGCCAGCAATTCACGGTCGCTCATCAACCCGCTTTGGCCTTGGGCGTTGACCAGGTTGGTGGCGTAGTTCCATTCGCGCACGCCTTCAGAGCGCAAGCCCATGGCAATGGCGTAGAGCGCACGCCGCAGCGATGGGTTGTTGCGCGCTGTCTCCATTTCCTCGGGCGTTGGCGGGGCAGGGCGGGGCGGCGCCGTAACTTTGCGGCCCAACTCTTCCAGCGCCAATTGCTCGTAAAAACCGCGCACACCGGCAATGCTTTCCAGCGCAGTGTTGGCTTCTTGCTGCACTTGTGGCGTCACCCGTTTGTGGGCCAGCAAAGCGCGTGCGTGCCAATACACCCAGGTGGGGTCGCGCCGTGCTTCAGCGCTCATGGCCTGGATGCTTGACTCGACCACCGCCCACTTGGGGCTGTTGCCGGCGCGCAATGCGGCGCGTGTTTTCCAGCCCAGCATGTCGTCGTTGAGGTCTTTGTCGTGGGCCACCCGGGCGAAGTGCTCCAGGGTGTCTTCATCTAAGCGCATGGCCGATTGACGGCCAATCACACCCCAAATCCAGTGGCGCTCTTCGGTGGTGAGGTAGGGCTGCCATTTGTTCTTCATCAGCTTGGCGGCGGCGTCGGGGTCGGTGCTGGCCACTTTGACCAAGGCCATGACCAGCAGTTCTTGCCGGACTTTCTGAGGGGCTGCAATGTGGCGGGCTAAATATTTGACTGGGTTGGCATAGAGCTCTTGCACCGCAGTGCTGGCATCGGGCGCCACGATCTGAACCGCGTTGCGCGCGGTGCGTGGGCGGTTGTGTTCCATCATCAAGCGTGCTTTGCGCCAAATGTCTAGCGCGGTGAATTGCTTGTAGAAATACAAGCGGTCGGCTGCCAAGGTACAGCCGTCATCGGCCTCGCGCATGGCCATCCAGTTGCGCCGCACTTCGTCGGCCAAGCCGGGGTTGGCCTGGGCACCTTTTTCCAGCAACTCCACGGTCAAGATATAGCAGCGCAGTTCGCGGTCGTCGCGCATGCGGTAGTGCGGATGCTCGTCGGCCAGCGTTCCCCAGTCGCGGCGACTGCCCAAGAGCAGCAGCCAGTCGTTGCGCAATCGGTCTTCTTGGTAGGTGCCCGCATAGCGGCTGAGGTAGCTGCGCACTTCTTGTGTGCTGGCTTCGTCTAAGCGGGCTTTGAGTTCCCAGTACGCAGCCCAGGGCTCAAGCGGATGCCCTTTGCTTTGGGGCAGCAGCGCGCTCAAGCGCTTGCGGTCGCTGCGTTTGAAGGCTTCGGCCATGTCGGTGATGACCGCGTCTGCCTTGGCATCTGTGCTCACAGAGGCGGCATTCGCCGTGGGTTGGGAGAGGGACAGGGCTAAAAATGCCCCAGCAAACAATGACACAATGACAGACAACTTCATGCACTGATTATCTGTGGACAAAAAAACCTTGCGCCAGCAGCTCATTGAAGAGCGTTTGAATTTGCCTGATCGCTTGGAGCGGGCTGACCTGTTACAGCGCGTGATGCGCATCTGGTTGTTTGATCGGCCAGACATCGTGATTGGCGCTTACTGGCCCATCAAAGGCGAATTTGACCCCCTGCCCGCCCTGCACCGCTGGAAAGAAGACGGCGAGTTGCTCGACCAACCGCAGCGCCGTCGCATTGGCCTGCCGGTGGTCGACAAAGCCCACAAGACCCTCACCTTCCATGTCTGGTACCCCGGCTGTCCGATGGAAGAAGACGCTTACGGCATTCCCAAGCCCAAAGACACCGAAGTGATCGTGCCCACTTTGTTGTTCGTGCCCTGCGTGGGCTATGGACCCGGCGGCTTTCGCTTAGGCTATGGCGGCGGTTTTTACGACCGAACCTTGGCGGTGTTGCAGCCCCACCCCTTCACCGTGGGCTTGGGTTTTACCCATGGCTTTATCCCCGACTTCATGCCCGAGGCCCACGACATGCCCTTGGACGCTTTGTTGAACGACAACGGCGTGGTTTGGCCCATGGGCTGAAGGGCGGAGTTCACTGCGCATGGCCCGCCCCAAATCAGCCTCTCACGATCTCAAACGCGACGAAATCTTAGACATCGCAGCGCAATGCTTTGCCGACGGCAGCTACCCTGCCACCAGCATGAGCACCATTGCTGCTGCGGGGGGCACGTCCAAAGCGCGGCTGTACCACTATTACGAGAGCAAAGAAGCCATTCTGTTTGACTTGCTCGACCGTTACACCCAGCGCCTATTGGCACTGATTGGCGAGTCTGAAGCGGTGGCGCAGCGGCGCGACTTGGACGACTGCGCTGCATTGCACGAGTTGGTTCGACGCTTTTTACAAGAGTATGAAAACTCAGCCACGCGGCATGTGGCCTTGCTGGGCGACACCAAGTTTTTGGGCGAAGAACAACGCGCCTTGATCGTGGCCCGCCAGCGCGACGTGGTGGCGGCCTTCACCCGCTTTTTGAAACGGGCTTATCCAGAGCGCTTGAATCCGGTCAACCAAACTGCCGTCACCATGATGCTGTTTGGCATGATCAACTGGACCTTCACTTGGCTGCGCCCGGACGGGCCGATCAGCTATGCCGCATTTGCCGATGAGGTGATTGCGATGCTCGAACGCGGACTTTCTGCGCCAGTTTAGAAATTTACCAATCCGTAACGCATTTCGATTAGTTAAAATCTCAGGCAACACAAACAGGAGTCAAGTGCCATGTCCACCGCGCCGACCAAAGCCTTTGCCAGTCAAGCTGACTTGGATGAGAAAAAAATCACCTTCAAGCAACTCAGTCCCCATTGCTGGGCCTATACCGCTGAAGGCGATCCCAACTCGGGCGTGATCATTGGCGACAAATACATTTTGGTCAGTGACGCCACCGCCACGCCCGCCATGGCGCGCGACCTGATTGCCAAAATTCGCACCGTCAGCGACAAGCCCATCAAGTACGTGCTGTTGACCCACTACCACGCGGTGCGTGTGTTGGGGGCCAGTGCCTATGCCGCAGAGGGCGCCACCGAGGTCATTGCCAGCCGGGGCACGTATGAACTCATCGTCGAACGTGGTGCACAAGACATGCAAAGCGAGATCGAGCGCTTCCCGCGCTTGTTCCGTGGTGTGGAGGGCATTCCGGGCTTGACCTGGCCCACGCTGGTGGTGGGCGACGGCCAACCCGGTCGCCAAGGCTCTTTGTGCATCGACTTAGGGGGCGTGAAGGTTGACATCTGGCACCCCGGCGCGGGCCACACACGGGGCGACACGATTGCCTGGGTAGAGGCCGAAAAAGTGCTGTTCAGTGGTGACCTGGTGGAGTACGAAGCCGGTGTCTACACCGGTGACGCCCAACTCGAAGAGTGGCCGGCCACGCTCGAAGCCTTGCGTGCCTTGAATGCCGAGGCCATCGTGCCCGGACGCGGCGAAGCCATGATGGGCCACGCTGACGTCAACAAGGCCTTGGACTACACCAAACGCTTTGTGGAAACCTTGTTTGGCTGCGGGAAAGAAGCTGCCCAACAAGGCCTAGACCTCAAAGCCTCGATGGCTTTGACCCGTCAAAGCATGGATCCGATCTTTGGTCATGTGTTCATCTACGAACACTGCTTGCCGTTTGACGTGAGCCGCGCCTACGACGAGGCCCAAGGCATCAAGAACCCACGCATCTGGACGGCCGAGCGCGACAAAGCCATGTGGGCCGCGCTGCAAGCTTGATTTATTTTTGCGCGTTCAAAGTTTTTAAATCGGTTTCATAGCCGCGCAAGGTTTCCACCAAGCGTTGGCGCTGCGCAGGGGTGGTGCTGTTGTGCAGCTTGGCAAAGCCATTGCAGTTTTCTTGCCACAGGGCTTGGCTGTAGCTGCGGTATGACTCGTTGGGTGAGTTGAAGGTGCGGTCTGTCCATGCGCGCAGCAGGCCCTGTGCCGCAGTGACCGAGCCACCTTCTGCCATGCGTTGCAGGGTTTGCAAGCTGTCGGCTTGGCGGCGTTCGCGTTCGACATAGTTGATCGCTGCATCAAACACCGAGCTGCTTAGCCATTGGTTCAGCACCTCGCGTTGTGGGTCATCGAGTCGGCCATAGAAATCTTCCAACCTGTTCAAGGCCTGCTTGGTGCGGTAACGCAAGCGTTTTTCTGCGCTGCCTTCTAACCAATCTGAGCGCCACTCTTTGTTGGTTTTGTCATAGCGCTTGCGCATGTGCTGGAGCTGATCAGTCTTGAGTTGCGTGCCCAGCCGAGCGGCTGCGGGTTCGATCTGGCGCAGCAGCAACAAGAAGCTGGCTTTCATCTCATCGGTCACCGCGCACACTTGGGGGGCGTTGATGTCTTGCAGCGCCATGCCGCGTGCTTTTTGCAGCAGCACCACATACTCGGGCAGTTGCTGTTGACGGTGCCAGCGTTGCAAATCACCCAAGGCTTCGCGGGTGGTGGTTTTTTGCTCTGCCTCTAAATCCACATAGGCATCGGCCCACCAGTAGAGCAAGTCATCGCTTTGGTTGTAGACCAACTTGATGGTGCTGCACCCCGTGAACAAGGCAAATGCCAACACGCCCAGTGACAAAAGGGCTTGGCGGATAATTCTTCGCAATAAAAGGATGAATGACATGACTGTGTTGGATGTGGTGATCATGGCGGCCGGCAAAGGCACACGCATGAAGAGCAGTATGCCTAAGGTTTTGCACCGCTTGGCGGGCAAGGCCTTGGTGCAGCATGTGATCGACACCGCGCGCAACTTGCAGGCGCGTCACACCCTCGTCATCACCGGTCACGGTGCTCAAGAGGTTGAGGCCGCGTTGCACCAGGCCAACCCCCAAGCCGGTTTGCAGTTCGCCCGCCAAATGCCCCAGTTGGGCACCGGGCACGCGGTGCAACAAACCGTGCCGTTGTTGGCCGATGACGCGGTGGTGGTCGTGCTCTCGGGCGATGTGCCGCTGACCCAAGCCGACACCTTGCAAGCCTTGATCGATGCCTGTGCAGGCCAGCACCTGGCTTTGTTGACCATCGCCTTTGACGACCCCACCGGCTACGGGCGCATCGTGCGCAATGCCGACGGTCAAGTGCAAGCCATCGTGGAGCACAAAGACGCCAGCGACGCACAACGCGGCATTCGCGAGGTGTACAGCGGCATCATGGCGGTCCCCGCCAAGTTGCTCAAACCCTGGTTGGCGCGTTTGGACAACCACAACGCGCAGCAGGAGTACTACCTGACCGACGTGGTCAAGTTCGCCGTGGCCGATGGCGTGTCGGTGGTGGGGCACCAAATTGCCGATCCCGCCCAAGTGGCCGGCGTCAACAGCCCCACGCAATTGGCCGAACTGGAGCGTGCGTTTCAACTGCGCCAAGCCCAAGCCTTGATGAACGACGGTGTGCGCATCATCGACCCCGCACGCTTAGATGTGCGTGGCCATTTGCAGTGCGCGCAAGACGTGGAGATCGATGTGAACTGCATCTTTCAAGGCCAGGTGTCCTTGGGCCAAGGCGTGAAGATCGGTGCCAACTGCGTCATCGCCAACTGCGTCATTGAGGCAGGCGCGGTGATTCACCCCTTCACCCACATCGACGGCGAACAACTCGGTGTGACCGTGGGCGAGAGCGCCCTGATTGGCCCCTTTGCCCGTTTGCGCCCTGGCGCACAACTGGCCGCTGAGGTGCACATTGGTAACTTTGTGGAAGTCAAAAACTCCACCCTGGCCCGTGGCGCCAAAGCCAACCACTTGGCCTACTTGGGCGACGCCACGGTGGGTGAGCGCGTCAACTTTGGCGCGGGCAGCATCACTGCCAACTACGACGGCGCCAACAAACACCGCACCGTCATCGAGGCCGATGTGCATGTGGGCAGCAACTGCGTGTTGGTCGCGCCTGTCACCATTGGCGCGGGCGGCACGGTGGGCGGGGGCTCGACCATCACCAAGAGCACCGAGCCCGGTGCTTTGAGCGTGGCGCGGGGCAAGCAGGTGAGCATGGCCAATTACAAGCGGCCAGATAAAACGCCGAAATAGCCTACTGGATCGACTGAATCGTTCGATTCGTGCTAAATTTGGCGCATGCAAACCTTTTCCGCCAACGAAGCAAAAACCCAATTCGGTCAATTCATTGACTTGGCCCAGCGCGAGCCCGTGCGTGTCATGCGCCGAGATCGGGTGGTGGGGGTGATGGTCTCCGCCCAAGACTACGAAGCGATGCGCGAGTTTTACGCCAATCGCTTGCAGCACACCCTGCAAGACACCGCCATGCAAGCCGAAAAAGCGGGCATGACCCCCGAGCTGCTCGAAGATTTGCTGCGTGACGAGTCTTAAGCTGGTCATCGACACCAATGTGTTTATCAGTGCGGCCTTGTCCACACAAGGCGCACCTGCCAAGCTGGTCCAATTGGCTTTGGCGAAGCACCGTTTGGTTTTTTCGCAAGCCTCGTTCGATGAGCTGCGCACACGTCTTTACCGCCCCAAGTTCGACCGCTTCATCTCCTTGGAGTCGCGTGAGCGCTTGTTGCATGACTTCAATGCCTGTGCGCACTGGGTCGAGATCGGTGTGCCGGGCGTGTATTGCCGCGACCGTGATGACGATCACATGGTTGAGGCCGCCCTCCAGGCCAGCGCCGCTGCCTTGATCAGTGGCGACAAAGACCTGCTGGACATGGCAGCGATTCCTGGCTTGCAAGTTCTCTCGCCCCAGCAAGCCATGGTATTTTTAGGCGCTTAAGCTTTTGCAATGCGCAGCGGCCACGTGCTGCTGAACTTGGCCCGCTTCACGCTGAAAAACGCTTTCACGTTGCGCACATTGGCGTCTTGCGTGAAGAGGCGCTGCGTCAGTGCCAAGTAGCTCGGCATGTCGGCGGTTTGCAGCACCAACATGAAGTCGGGCCCTGGTGACACGCGCCAACACTGTTGCACCGCGTCTTCGGCCACGGCACGTTGTTCAAACGCATCCATGTGTTCGCTCCCCTGTCGGTCCAGCGTCACTTCGACCAGCGCACTCAGGGCCTGTCCCTGCGCTGCGCTCAAGCGGTCGGCATTGAGCACCGCCACTTGACGCTCTATCCAGCCCTCTTGCTGCAAGCGTTTGACGCGGCGCAAGCAGGTGGGTGGCGACACCTTCACCCGCTCAGCCAAAGCCACATTGCTCAAGCTGGCGTCGTGCTGGAGCAGGTCCAACAGCTGCACATCAATATTGTCTATTTCTTCCATATATCCAATATTAAAGAAATTTAATTTCAATATCAAGTATTCATGAAATTTATGAACATAAAAACAAATAAATAGTTAAGAAATTTCTTGTCGGTAGACCTAATATCCTGACAACCCAATTCAGGAGTGCAGAACATGTGTGGCATCGTCGGAGCAGTTTCATCGCGCAACATCGTCCCCATCCTCGTTCAAGGCTTGCAGCGCCTGGAGTACCGGGGCTACGACTCGTGTGGCGTGGCCGTGCACGCCGCCAGCTTGGGCGCCAAGCAAGGCGGCTTGCAGCGTGCGCGCAGCACCGCGCGCGTGTCTGAACTCATGACCCAAGTGGCCGATGACCACATACAAGGCGGCACCGGCATTGCCCACACCCGCTGGGCCACCCACGGCGTGCCCGCGGTGCACAACGCCCACCCCCATTTCAGCCACGGCCCGGGCGCCGATGCCGACCAACGCCCAGGCCGTGTGGCCTTGGTGCACAACGGCATCATTGAAAACCACGACGAACTGCGCGCCGAGCTGCAAGCCAAGGGCTATGTGTTTCACAGCCAGACCGACACCGAAGTCATTGCGCACTTGGTGGACAGCCTCTACAACGGCGACATTTTTGAAGCCGTCAAAGCCGCTTTGGCGCATTTGACCGGTGCCTACGCGATTGCTGTGTTTCACAAAGACGAGCCACACCGCGTCATCGGTGCGCGTGCTGGGTCACCCTTGATCTTGGGTGTGGGTCAAGATGGCGCTGAGACCTTTTTGGCCAGCGACGCCATGGCCTTGGCCGGCGTGACCGACCAAATCGTGTACCTCGAAGAGGGCGACTTGGTCGACCTGCAACTGGGCAAGTACTGGGTGTTTGACAAGGCGCGTCGGCCTGTGACCCGTGTGGTCAAAACCGTCCACGCCCACAGCGGCGCTGCCGAGTTGGGGCCTTACCGCCACTACATGCAAAAAGAAATTTTTGAGCAACCCCGCGCCATTGCCGACACCTTGGAAGGCGTCGAGGGCATCGTGCCCGAGCTGTTTGGCGACGGCGCCTACTCGGTGTTCAAGGCCATCGACAACGTGTTGATCTTGGCTTGTGGCACCAGCTACTACAGCGGCTGCGTGGCCAAGTACTG
>CAIMWY010000017.1 GCA_903845315.1 uncultured Burkholderiales bacterium | reverse complement strand
GTGGGTCAAATCCAGGTCAACCCCAAAATCGATTTGGACTTTGCCAAAGCCTTGCGCGCCATCTTGCGGCAAGACCCCGACATCATCATGATTGGCGAAATCCGCGACTACGAGACCGCGCAAATCGCCATCCAAGCCTCGCTCACCGGCCACTTGGTGCTGGCCACCTTGCACACCAACGACGCGGCCAGCGCTGTGACCCGCTTGACCGACATGGGCGTCGAGCCCTTCTTGCTCAGCTCCTCGCTGTTGGGCGTGCTGGCCCAACGCTTGGTGCGCAAACGCTGTACCCACTGCGCGCCCAAGCTCGCGCCAAGCAAGGGTGGGGTGGGCTACGCCGTGGTGGGCTGCGACGTATGCGGCCACAGCGGCTACCAAGGCCGCACCGGCATCTTCGAGCTGCTGACCACCAACGACGACATCCGCGCCCTGATTCACCAACAAAGCAGCGAAGCGCAACTGCGCGAAGCCGCCTTGCGTGCCGGCATGACCCTGATGCGCGACGATGGCGAACGCCTGGTGCGTGCCGGCATCACCAGCGCCGAAGAACTGGTGCGCGTGACGCGCGATTGAAGCTGCGCCTGCCATGCCCGCCTACACCTACGAAGCCCTCGACACCCAAGGCCAAACCCGCCGTGGCGTGCTTGAGGCTGACACCGCCCGCACGGCCCGCAGCCAGTTGCGTGCGCAAGGACTGGTTCCGCTCAGCGTCGAGACCGCGCAGCGCCAAAGCCAAGGGCTCAACACCGTCATATGGCAGTCGCGGGTTTTCAGCGGCTCGGCCTTGGCGGTCTGGGCACGTCAGCTGGCCGGACTGGTGAGCGCAGGTTTGCCACTGGAGCGTGCGCTCAGCGCCCTGGCCGAAGAAGCCGAAACACCGCGTCAACGCGACCTGGTGTCGGCCCTGCGCACCGAAGTCAACGCCGGTGCGCCCTACGCCAAAGCCTTGGCACAGCACCCGCGTGAGTTCTCGGCCATCTACATCGCTGTCATTGGCGCGGGCGAACAAAGCGGCCACTTGGGCCTGGTGCTTGAGCGCTTGGCCGACGACCTGCAAGAGCAGCAAGCCCTGCGCGGCAAGCTGCTGGCTGCCGGTTTGTACCCCGCCATCGTCAGCCTGGTGGCCTTGGTGATTGTGTTGTTTTTGCTGGCCTACGTCGTGCCGCAAGTGGCCCAGGTGTTCAGCAGCGGCCAACGCACCTTGCCGTTGTTAACCCGCGCCATGCTGACCCTGAGTGACGCAGTACAAACCTACTGGCTGTTTGGTGTGCTGTTCATCGTGGCGGGGTGGTTGGCAGCCCGGCAGGCCCTGAAACAAACCGCCCTGCGCCTGCGCTTTGACGCGGCTTGGCTGCGACTGCCCTTGGTCGGTCGCTTGGCCCGTGGCTACAACGCGGCGCGCTTTGCCAGCACCTTGGCCATGCTGGCCATGGCGGGCGTGCCCATTTTGAAAGCCCTGCAAGCAGCTGCCGACACCCTGTCTAACGCCGCCCTGCGCCACGACGCGCAAGACGCGCTGGTGCTGGTGCGCGAGGGTGCGCCTTTGGCCACCGCCTTGGCGCAGCACCCACGGTTTCCAAGGCTGTTGGTCATGTTCTCGCGCTTGGGCGAACAAACCGGCACCTTGCCCGCCATGCTGCAAAGCGCTGCCAACCAGCTCGGCGCCGAAGTGCAGCGCCGCGCCCTGCAACTGGCCACCGTGCTCGAGCCCCTGCTGATTGTGCTGATGGGCGGCATGGTCATGCTGATTGTGTTGTCGGTGATGTTGCCCATCATTCAGCTGAACAACCTCGTCAAGTAATACTAGGTGCGCTGATCTGACAGCACTTAGCGCTTGCAAAAAAACTTTCTGATGCAGATTAAAGCCTATTACATCAAAAATATGCTTTCGGAAACATCATGAAAACGCCACCAGATCTCGGCGACGAGTTTCAACAACTTCGCAAACAAGTTGGCATCACGCAAGGCGAGTTAGCGCACGCTGCGAGTACGCGTCAATAGGCTGTGTCACGCTTTGAATGCGGCCGCAGCAGCGATTTGACAGTCAGCAAACTGCTTCGACGTGGACACAGCGCGCACGGAATTCAGCAGCCACCGCCAGCCGCAAAATACGCAGCACCCAAAGTAGGTGAATCCGTTTTGCTGGCACCTCGGCGCAAGAACGGTGTTCTTCCCCCCTCTTGAAACACATGGACAATGCACGCAGTTCATTGAGTTCTGACCCCAATGAACGATTCACGCAAGGGATGGAAAAAACATGAGTGTTTCTTTAGATGGCAAATTGGTGGTGGCCATTTCGTCGCGGGCCTTGTTCGACTTTGAAGAAGAAAACCTCGTCTTCGAGCAAGGTGACGACCGCGCCTACATGCAGTTGCAACTCGACCGCTTAGAAATTCCAGCCAAACCGGGTGTGGCGTTTTCGTTGGTGCAAAAGCTGCTGGCTTTCAACGACGCCACCACGCAGCGCGTGGAGGTGGTCATCCTCTCGCGCAACGACCCGGTCAGCGGCATGCGCGTGTTTCGCTCGGCGCAGCACTATGGCTTGCCCATTCAGCGCGGCAGCTTCACGCGGGGCAAGTCGCCGTGGCGCTACTTGCGCCCGCTCAACGCCAACTTGTTTTTGTCCACCCATTTGTCCGACGTGCGCTCGGCGCTCGATGCCGGTGTGCCCGCTGCGCAGGTCTACCCCCATTCGGCCCATGCATCAGAGGCCAACCCGCACGAAGTGCGCATTGCCTTTGACGGCGACGCCGTGCTGTTCAGCGACGAAGCCGAACGCGTCTTCCAAGCCCAAGGCTTGAGCGCGTTTCAACAGCACGAAAAAGACAAAGCCGCCCTGCCCTTGTCGGCGGGGCCCTTCAAACCCCTGTTGGCCGCGTTGCAAGTGCTGCAGCAAGCTGGTACGCCGCACATGCGCATTCGCACCGCGCTGGTCACCGCACGCAGCGCTCCCGCGCATGAACGCGCCATACGCACGCTGATGAACTGGAACATCGAGGTGGACGAGGCCATGTTCTTGGGCGGGTTAGAAAAAGGCGAGTTCTTGCGCGAGTTTGAACCCGACTTTTTCTTTGACGACCAAACCGGCCACATCGAATCCGCCGCCCGTCACGTGCCTGCCG
>CAIMWY010000016.1 GCA_903845315.1 uncultured Burkholderiales bacterium | reverse complement strand
CAAGGCGATTTTGCTCAGACGGTCGCTCCCGACCTTGCCCGAGATGCTCCTCAGGAGGCCGCACAAGAGGCCGCACAAGAGGTTGCACAAGAGGTTGCACAAGAAGCGTCACAGCTTGCTGCACAAGAGGCTGCATCCAACACGATGCCCCCTGTGCCTGGCGCGCCAGGCGCGCAAGTTGGCGAGATTTCGGAGGAGCGGGTTGCTGCAAAACCCCTCTTGGCGTCCGGCCAGAGCGATGAACAACCGGCGCCAGCGCCCGAGCCCAGGCAGGCGCATGAGCCGAATGGGCGCCAGGAGCCCACCTTTGTCGACGGGCTCGTTGCTGCATCCCAGACCGCAGCCCCATTGGCGAATGACCTTGCACCCCCCCTGTCGCCGCCCGGCGCCTCCCAGGTGGAAGACCGCCGCGAGCAGCAAGACGACACCGAACCAAGCCGCGCGGTTTTGAACCAGGTCTCCTTCATGCGCCAGGCCCGCCGCCAAGCGTTCTGGCGCAAGCCGATTGTCCGAGCCGGATTGGTTCTTCTGGCCCTGGCGCTCGGCCTGGCCCTGGCGGGACAGGTTGCCTACCAGCAGCGCGACGAACTCGCCCAGCGCGTCCCCGCGATCGCGCCGCTGCTGTCGGCCCTGTGCCAGCCGCTGCAATGCAAGGCCGCTTTGATTGGCGGCTTGCAATCGCGCGAGATGCGTCAAGCGGGCTTGGACTTCAGCCGCCGCATCACCAAGGGCCGCATTGCCATGGTGGACGGCACGCATTTATTTCCGATGGAGCACCCGCAGGTGGCGGCTGCAGCCATTGAAGCTGCGTTACTGAATTTGATCGGCTAACTTATTAAGCCGCCCAAGTCACCGCACCCGACCAAGCGGTGGCTAAGACGACGAAGCCAAACACAATGCGGTACCAAGCAAATGGCACAAAGCTGTGGGTGGCGATATAACGCAGCAACCAACGCACACACACCCAAGCGCTGATGAACGAAAACACCAGGCCCACCGCAAACACTGGCGCGTCTGCCAGGCTCAGCAAAGCGCGTTCTTTGTACAAGCTGTAGCCGCCCGCGCCAATCAAGGTGGGAATGGCCAGGTAAAACGAAAAGTCGGTGGCTGCTTTGCGCGACAAGCCCAACAACATGCCCCCAATGATGGTGGCACCGCTGCGACTGGTTCCGGGAATCATGGCCAGGCATTGCACCAAGCCGACTTTCAAAGCGTCCATCGGCGTCATGTCTTCGACGGCCTCAATGCGCGCTGAGTGTTTCGCTTGCAATGCAGTGGGTTGCCGTGTGTTGTCGTCCATCTCAACAGCTTGATCAGCAGATTTCATTCGGCCCTCCACCCACAAGATGATGAATCCACCCACGATGAAGGTGCTGGCCACCACAGTGGGTGTGAACAAATGCGCCTTGATGAACTTGCCAAACAACAAACCCAAGACCACGGCGGGCACAAAGGCGATCAACACATTCAAAGCAAATCGACGCGCTGGCACCTGCGTGGGCAAGGCCACCACGGTGCTGGCAATTTTTTGCCAATAGACCAAGATCACCGCAAAGATGGCACCGGTTTGGATGGCGATGTCAAACACCTTGGCCTTGTCATCGTCCATCCCAAGCAAAGCACCCGCCAAGATGAGGTGACCCGTGGATGAAATTGGCAAAAACTCAGTGAGCCCTTCAACGACTCCCATCCCAGCAGCTTTGAGCAACAACACAATGTCCATACAACTCCTTTTGTGTTTGAATTATCCCTTGTGCTGACATCAGCCAATGAACAACACATGCAACCCACACCCTTCATCGCCATCCACATGCGCGCAACCATCGGTGCGGTGGCGATTGGGCGTGTGGTGCTCAGGACACTTTTGGAGCAATTGAATTGAGACAAATTTTGAGACTGGTATTGAATTCGAACCCTTTTGGGTGGTTGAGCCTGTGCTCAGCATTGGGGCTTGGTTTGAGCGGATGTGGCGGTGGCGGCGGCGGGAGCACAAATGCCGTCAGTCCCTATCCCAGCGTAGCGGCCTTCACCACACTGAACTTGGATGCGCCACAAAACTACGCGTCCCCCAGTTTGCTCGCCCACTACGATGCCAGCTTGCTGGCCAGCAGCAACCAAACACCCAGCAACATCACCACCGACAAAGGCGCCACACTGGGGCGCGTGTTGTTCCATGATGTGCGCTTGAGTTTCAACGACACCAAATCCTGTGCGTCGTGCCACGTCCAAAGCAACGGCTTTGTGGACCTAAACCAATTCAGCACAGGGTTTGCGGGTGGACTGACCACGGCCCATGCCATGCGCTTGGGCAATGTGGCCTTCTACCAAGACAACAGCATGTTTTGGAACAAGCGCGCCACCAGCGTCGAAGACCAAGCGACAGACCCGATTCAAAACGCCACCGAGATGGGCTTTGATGCCACCCATGGCGGCATGAATGCATTGCTGACCAAAATGAAGGACCTGCCCTACTACCCCGAGTTGTTCACGTGGGTGTTCGGCGACAGTGCCATCACCGAGGCAAGAATTCAAAATGCACTGGCGCAATTTCAGCGCAGCATGATCTCAGCCAACAGCAAATGGGATCGTGCGTATGCGGTGGTCTACGCGGCCAACGGCAGTGTCAATACACCGCAAAACTTTGGGCGTTCATTGGCGGGCACCAACATTCCTGCAGCCAATCGATTCAGCACTTCTGAAGACAACGGCCGCGACTTGTTCATGCGCGGCCCCAACAACGGCGGCAAAGGGTGTGCGGGTTGTCATGAACCGCCCACCTTCGCGCTAGACCCCAACTCAAAAAGCAACGGACTCGATCTGAATGAAACCGTGATCTTCAAATCACCCTCGCTCAAAAACGTCGCGCTTTCTGGCCGCTTCATGCACGATGGACGTTTCAGCACCCTCGATCAAGTGCTCAACCATTACGCCACGGGCATCCAAGCCGGCACGGCCCGCGATAACCGCTTGCCCGTGGGTGGCATCGCGATGACAGCGCAAGAACAAGCCGATCTCGTGGCCTTTTTGCAAACACTGACCGACACCACGCTCAACGCAGACGCCCGCTTTGGCAGCCCCTTCATCAAATAACCGGCCGACGCCTCACCGGTGAAGCTGGGACGCGAAACATCAGGCGCGCGCCCACCCTGGCTAATGTGACGCGTGAGCGTGCCGTCGCAGATACAGCACCGCCAACATCAATGAGCCAACTTGCAGCGCAGCGCAAAAGAAAAACGGCGCGCCAATGCGCCAGTCGCCTTGCGGAAAGTGCGACACCGCAGCCAGCAAAGGGGCACCCAGCATGGGGGCCACCACCGCCATCAAGCCGTTGAGTGAACTCACCGCCCCCATGGTCTGGCCCTGGTTTTTGCTGTCGGCCGCCGAAGAGATCAAGCTCTGCACCGAAGCCGTCACCGTGCCACCCAGCAAGTTGATGCCAATCACCGCGTACATCATCCAGCCCTCGGTGGCTGCACCCCACAAAAAGTAACCCAGCGCCGACGACACCAGCCCCATGATGGCCAGGCGTTGTGGCTTGAAGCGCTTGAGCAGCGGACCCATCAACACCCCTTGCACCAGCACCGCCGTCACGCCCACGGCGGTGAGTGAGTAACCGTTTTCCTCAGCCCCCCAACCAAACTTGAAGGCGTTGTAGAGCACCCACACGGTGTAGAGCACAAACTGCGCGAGACCACTCAAGGCCACCACGCCCACCAAAGGCCCCACGCCATGCAACTGCGTCAAGCCACGCAAAGCCTTGATCGGGTTGGCGTCGCGCCAAGCAAAGGGTTTGCGCTTGTCCAATGGCAGGGACTCAGGCAACACAAAGTAGCCGTAGAGCAGGTTGAGCAAGGTCAAACCACCGGCCAAGTAAAAAGGCAGGTGCAAGTTGATGGCCCCCATCACCCCCCCCACCACGGGCCCCACGATGAAGCCCACGCCCATCATGGCCCCAAGCAAACCAAAGCGTTTGGCACGTTGCTCGGGTGACGAAATATCGGCCACATAGGCATTGGCAATCGCGATGTTGCCCTGCATCACGCCACCCAAGGTGCGCACCACGATCAAGCCCCACAAGGTGTCGGTCAGCGCGATGCCAAAGAAACTGATGCCCAAGCCCATGAAGCCCAGCAACAACACGGGCCGACGGCCATAGCGGTCTGACAAGGCGCCGAGCAAGGGAGAACCCAAAAAGTTGGCTGCACCAAAGGCCACAGCGACCACGCCATACCAATAGGCCTGATCGGCCTGATTGGCAGAAAAGCTGGCCACCAGCACAGGCAAAACCGGAATGATGACACCAATGGCCGCCATGTCGATGAGCACGGCGAGCATGATGAAGGGCATCGCTGCCTCACGGTTGCGAAGGGTTTGAAACATACAAAGGGGGTCGATTCACAAGAAAGAGATAGAGCGCGCATTTTAAAGATCGGGCTGACCCTGAGATGGCACAAGCCCGCCTTTAAAATGAAAGCTATGACTACACCGGTTGACAACGACAACAAACCCAGCAATTTTTTGCGCCAAATCATTGAAAACGACTTGGCCCAAGGCACTTACGCCAGCCGCCGGTGGGCCGGCAGCCCGGGTGACGCAGCTCACCAAGCGCAAGGCGCACCTGACCCGGCCAAAATTCGCACCCGTTTTCCGCCCGAACCCAATGGTTATTTGCATGTGGGTCACGCCAAAAGCATTTGCCTGAACTTTGGTTTGGCACGCGATTACGGTGGTGTGTGCCACCTGCGCTTTGACGACACCAACCCAGAAAAAGAAGACACCGAATACGTCAACAGCATCCTCGATGCGGTGAAGTGGCTGGGCTTTGACTGGGCCCAACTTGGTCAAACACCGGGCAGCGCGGCGCCGTATCAGGCCAGCGACTACTT
>CAIMWY010000015.1 GCA_903845315.1 uncultured Burkholderiales bacterium | reverse complement strand
TGGAGCGCCAAGGCCAACAACGTGTTGCTGAAGAGAAAGGCCTGCACGCAGTGCACGGTTCCGGTCAACGCCTGTCATGGCCGCCGCCAAGGTCGAAAGCGCTCATCATTGCCAGCCAGCCAGCTAGCTAGCTTGGCAACAGGTCAAATTGTTAACGGCTGTGTTGGCGTGAGGCATGCCAAGCTTTGAGTTCGCCGATAAAACCTCGGCGAAAGGCCACCACGCACAGCACAAAAATCACGCCGATGATGACGTTGATCCAAGAGCCCACTTGGTCGGCTAAAAAGTTTTGCAAGCCAATGATGGTGAAAGCCCCGAGCGCTGGCCCTGCGAAAGTCCCTAGGCCACCGAGCAAGGTCATCAAGATCACCTCGCCCGACAGCGACCAATGGGCATCGTTGAGCGTCACAAACCCCAAGACCAAGGTTTTCATGGCGCCTGCCAGCCCTGCCGCAGTGGTGGATAAAACAAAGGCCATGAGTTTGTATTTGTTGACGTCATAGCCCAATGAGATGGCGCGCGTCTCGTTTTCTCGGATTGCTTTGAGCACTTGACCAAACGGTGAATGAACGATGCGAATGACAAACAAAAACAGGGCGACGAATACGGCCAGCACAACAAAGTAGAGCGACAGATCGTTTTCCAGAGAGATCAAGCCCAAGAGTTGTCCGCGTGGCACGCCTTGCAAGCCATCTTCACCACCCGTGAACGGCGCTTGCAAAAACACAAAATAAAACATTTGCGCCATCGCCAAGGTGACCATTGCAAAGTAAATGCCTTGGCGGCGAATGGCCAGCAGTCCAACGCCCAGGCCACACAAGCCTGCGACCGCGGTGCCAACCAGCACCCCCAACTCGGGCGAATAGCCGGCGGAGCGAATCAACCAACCTGTGGTGTAGCCCGCGACGCCAAAAAAAGCCGCATGACCAAAAGACAGAAGACCGGTGAACCCCATCAACAGATTGAAGGCCATGGCAAACATGGCGTAGCACAAAGCCTTCATCATGAAGATGGGATAAACGCCCATGTAGGGGGCCGCGATCAACAAGCCCAGGCACATCAACAGACCGATGCTGGCCAAACGGGTAGGGGCGGCAGTGGTTGCGGCGAGCATCAGGCTTCTTTCCCAAACAGTCCGGCAGGACGAATCATCAAGACAATGGCCATGATCACAAACACCACAATGTTGGACGCTTCTGGATAAAACACTTTCGTCAAGCCTTCAATCAGGCCGAGCACCACGCCGGTGATGATCGCGCCTAGGATGGAGCCCATGCCGCCAATGACCACCACGGCAAACACCACAATGATCAAATTGCTTCCCATGAGTGGGTTGATTTGAATCACCGGAGCCGCCAACACCCCTGCGAGTGCAGCCAAGCCGCAGCCTGCGCCGTAGGTCAGCATGACCATCAAGGGCACATTGATGCCAAACGCCTGAACCAATTGCGGGTTTTCTGTGCCAGCTCTGAGGTACGAGCCCAGGCGCGTGCGTTCAATCACAAACCAAGTTCCCAAACACACACTGAGCGAAGCCAAGACCACCCAAGCGCGGTAGTTGGGCAAGATCATGAACCCTAAGTTGGTGGCGCCTTGCAACATTTCGGGCACGGCATACGACTGCCCAGAGACACCAAAAAACTCTCTGAAGATGCCTTCACAAATCAGCGCCAAACCAAAGGTCAGCAACAAACCATAGATGGGGTCAATCTTGTACAGGTGCTTGAGCAGGGTGCGTTCCAGCAGCACGCCCAAAGCGCCCCACCAGCAAAGGCCCCAGCAGCAGAGCCAACCAATAGTTGAGCCCGAACACATCCAACGACACAAAGGCCACATAAGCGCCCATCATGTAGAAAACGCCGTGTGCAAAATTCACGATGCCCAAGAGACCAAAAATCACCGCCAACCCAAGGCTCAACATGGCGTAAAAAGAGCCGTTGACTAAGCCCAGCAACAACTGGCCCAGAAAGGCTTGAATAGGAATGCCAAAGATGTCCATGGGTGGCGAATCGCTTCAGGTTATTTCCAAGCAGCGCACTTGGTTTCGGCTTTGGTGGTGAAGGCCACGTCGCCTTTGATGGTTTCCACCACGTTGTAGTAGTCCCATGGCTCGACCGATTTGTCTGGCGTCTTGACTTGCATCAAGTACATGTCGTGGATCATTCGTCCATCGTCGCGGATGTAGCCGCCTTTGGCGAAGACGTCGTTGATTTTGGTTTTCTTCATTTGCGCCAACACTTTGTCCGAGTCGTCGGTGCCCGAGGCTTTGACTGCTTGCAGGTACTGCAGCGCCGCAGAATAGTTGGCCGCTTGGATGGAAGAAGGCATGCGTTTGATCTTCTCAAAGAACTTACGGCTCCAAGCACGCGTTTCAGCGTCTTTGTTCCAGTACCAGCTGTCGGTCAGGTACATGCCTTGGGTGGACTTCAAGCCCAGCGAATGGATGTCGTTGATGAACACCAATAGACCGGCGAGTTTCATCGTTTTGGTGACGCCAAATTCATTGGCGGCTTTGATGGCGTTGATGGTGTCGCCCCCTGCATTGGCCAGTCCCAAGATCTGAGCTTTACTGCCTTGTGCTTGCAGCATGAACGAAGAGAAGTCGCTGGCTGACAAGGGGTGTTTGACCGCGCCCAACACCGTTCCACCGCCGGCTTTGACCACGTTGGCGGTGTCGTTTTGGAGCGAGGCGCCAAAGGCGTAATCCGCCGTCAAGAAATACCAGCTTTTGCCACCGGCCTTCACCACCGCGCCGCCGGTGCCCTTGGCCAGTGCCACCGTGTCATAGGCATAGTGAACCGTGTAGGGGCTGCATTGCTCGTTGGTCAAAGCCGAGGTGCCGGCGCCAATGGCAATGAACAGCTTTTTCTTTTCTTGGGCGACTTTGGCCATGGCCAATCCGGTGCCAGAGTTGGTGCCACCCACCAGCATGTCGACGCCTTGGGTGTCAAACCACTCGCGTGCTTTGGCAGCGGCCACATCGGGCTTGTTTTGGTGGTCGGCCACCAAGAGCTCAATTTTTTTCCCCGCTACAGCACCGCCCAGGTCAGCGATGGCCATGCGAATGGCGTCTGCACCCGCTGGACCGTCAATGTCAGCGTACAGGCCTGACAAGTCTGTGATGAAGCCAATGCGAATCACATCGCCTGACACCTGCGCCTGGGCGCTCAGGCCCACCATGCCCAGCCCAGCGATGCTGAGGGCTGCAATGCGTTGTTTAAGTTTCATGACGGATCTCCTGTTGAAAATTATTTTGAAAAACCAAAGTGTTTTCTTAGACACCCAGGTATTCGTGCAGCCGCTCCATGCGAGATGGCAATTCCGACTGCGTGAATTCTTGAATCACCTGACCGTGTTCCATCACCAAGAACCGATCCGCCAAAGGCGCTGCGAACGTGAAGTTTTGCTCCACCATGATGATGGTGTAGCCCTGCCGACGCAAGGTTTGCACCATGGCAGCGAGCTTTTGAACAATGACGGGCGCCAGGCCTTCTGAGATCTCGTCCAGCAGCAGCAATTTCGCCCCCGTGCGCAGGATGCGGGCCACCGCCAACATCTGTTGCTCACCGCCCGACAAACGCGTGCCTTGGCTGTTGGCGCGTTCTTTGAGGTTGGGGAACATGGCATAGATGTCATCCAAGCTCATGCCGCCAGGCGCCAAGATGGGCGGCAAGAGCAAGTTCTCTTGCGCCGACAGACTTGAAAAAATGCCACGCTCTTCTGGGCAGTAGCCCAGACCTAAGCCTGCAATGCGATGGGGCGGCAAATCAATGGTCTCGGTGCCTCGCACGCGAATTGATCCTTTGCGCATACCAATCAGCCCCATGATGGCGCGCAGGGTGCTGGTGCGTCCTGCTCCGTTGCGACCCAGCAGCGTGACCACTTCACCTTCCTGAACTTCAAAATTCACGCCATGCAAGACATGGGATTCACCGTACCAACCGTGCAGGTTTTTAACTTCAAGCCAAGCCGCCATGGTCAGTGTGCTCCAGCCAGTTCGACCTGGGTGCTGCCCATGTAGGCTTCGATCACCGCAGGATTTTTGGACACCTCGGCATAGGGCCCCTCAGCGAGGGTGGCGCCGCGTTGCAAGACGGTGATGGTGTCTGCAATGCTGGACACAACACTCATGTTGTGTTCCACCATCAGCACCGTGCGACTCGCTGCCACCTTCTTGATCAACTGGCGAATGCGATCGACATCCTCAAGCCCCATGCCCTGGGTGGGCTCGTCGAGCAACATCAATTTGGGGGACATGGCCAGGGTGGTGGCAATTTCCAAGGCGCGCTTGCGGCCGTAGCTCAACTCCACGGCGCTGAGATTGGCAAACTTTTCCAAGTCCACTTCTGTCAAGAGGGACATGGCCTGATCGTTCAGTTGGTTCAATGAGCGCTCGGAGGTCCAAAACTGAAACGAGGTGTGCAGTTGTCGCTGCAGAGCGACGCGCACATTTTCAAGCACAGTCAAATGGGGAAAGACGGCGGAAATTTGAAATGAACGAATCACGCCCAACCTTGCAATTTGGGCGGGTGCAAGATGCGTGATGTCTTGCCCATCCAACAAAATTTGCCCAGAGGTGGGAGGGATAAATTTGGTCAGCAGGTTAAAGCACGTGGTCTTGCCCGCACCGTTGGGGCCAATCAGCGCGTGGATGGTGCCCCGTTGGACGCGCAGGTTCACCTGGTCAACGGCCACAAAGCCTTTGAACTCTTTCGTCAGTTGTTTGGTTTCTAGGATGCAGTCCACGAATGTCTTGTTTCTGCGTGAGGTGATAGGTGGGGTATCGGCATTCGCTCAATAATTTTGGACTATACGAAACTGAGGTTCAGGGATAACCCTCTCCCTTCCCCTGCGATGCCGAGGAATGCCTAAAAGGCCATAAGTAGGCGGTCATGGTTGGAGACCACAACCGCTTCATTGCAAAGTTCCTGGATGGACATGCGATTGGCTTTAATCTGACTGAAACACCCGCTTCAAACTGTTGAGGACAACTACGACCGCTGGATTGAGTTTGTCACTCTCAGAAGATCCAACTTGGATCTCATGCGCATTCACGAAAATATCGTTCTTTTTGCTGGTTACCTTATCGATGGTGTCGAAAGGTACGGTGATCGGGTCCATGACGATATTTTTAAAGTGTATGGCCCGATCCGTTAACAGAAAGCCGTCTTCTGCCGAGCCAAAAATTGTGGCGTCATAAAGCGCCAATATCTTTTCATCATTTCTCAATGAGTTGGAATGAATCTTTTTGGCATTGGTCAGCTTCTTGGCTGGAACGTTGTTCATTGAGAAAAAGTTAGATATCTCCACCGAATTCACAAAGTCAGTCACGGCGAGTTCACACTTTTTTCGTTCTTCCCGTGTTTTTTTGCCCAATGCTTTCAACAACTCATTCAGGGAGAAAGTTCCATCAGATTCAACAATTTCTTTCAGGATAGATTCCGCAAATTCAAAAGAAACAGAATTGAATGTGTCTTCAAATTTGTCGTTCTCAAAATCTCCGTAGGCCGATACGTCGATGCGTGATTTCATGCTGAAAAGCCGCTGGGTCGCTGCACTGAAATGGAAGAAAATTTGATTTTCATATTTGTCGGACGCATCCAATGGCCCCCACTGAATGGCCAAGTATTTAAAGTGCAGCTGCGGGTCGTAATCGGATGGGTCTAGTCCAAATAAAACATTCTGGTGCGTTCTTAAAAACGTCACGGCCTCGTCAAAGTCAGGTTCTATTTCTTTGGAAATCAGTTCGTAATCGTCCTCTTCGTTGAAGCGAATCGATTCAATAGAAATTTTCATCGCCAGGCCTTGATCAGGCATGGCCGGCAGCTGGGCAGGCGCAACAGAAGGTGGCGATGGCGTATCAGCCGCAGTGAGGGTTTCGGAATGTCTTGCGCCGCAAGCGATACAAAACTTTTGCGCCGCCGCTCTTTCTGCACCACATGCCTGACATGTCAAGGCGAGTTTGGAGCCACAACCGCCGCAAAACTTTTGGGTTGGTAAATTTGAAGCTCCACAATTTTGGCAATCCATGATTTCTCCGGTCTATAACCCCTGATAGGGGCGCCGTATTTTAGGTGTAGACCTGACTCTAGGAATCGTTTTTTTGTGGTTTAAGTATCGACACATGCATTGAACACAGCGCGAATGCCGTCTGGCGTTGTGCCTGTCGATAACAACAAGCTCAGCAGCAGCCGTGCTTTGGAGGCACTCAAGTGACCACAAGGGATGACGCCTTTGGCAATCAGGTCCATCTCTGAACCGGCAAAGCCATAGGTCTGGGTGAACACACGGCCACCGCGCACGCGGGTGCACAAGACCACGGGCATCTGAGTGACCAACTCTGACATGGCGCTCATGGCGGCCGCTGGCACATGGCCTGCGCCCATGCCTTCGATCACCACAGCGCTGTAGCCCAGTGCTTTGAGGGCGGGCAGCATGCGGCCGTCCTCGCCCAGACCCAGCGAGACCAAAGCCACGGCCGAGTCATGCACCAGCGGACCTTGAATCGGCGCCATGTTGCGTTGCGGCGTCATCATCAACGTGACGCGGCCTTCGGCCACAAAGCCCATGCACCCGGTGCCGGGTGAGGTGAAGGCACTGGTCAACGATGTGTGCGATTTTTGAACCCAGCGGGCGCTGTGAATCTCGTCGTTGAGCACCACCACCACGCCCATGTCGGACAAGCGCGTATCGGCGGCCACGGTCACGGCCGACAAGATGTTGGCTGGACCGTCGGCCCCTGCGGCTTGGGGCCCGCGCATGGCGCCTGTGACCACCACGGGTCGCGTGCTGTGCACCAGCAGGTCAAGCACAAAGGCGGTGTCTTCGATGGTGTCGGTGCCTTGCACCACGACTGCGCCGTCGAAGTCGGCCTGCAAGCGTGTGTTGAGCAGGTCGGCCACTTCCGCCAGGTTGCGAACGCTCAGCGAGGCACCGGGCATGCTGAACTGCGTCACTGCTTCGAGCGTGGCCACCGAGGCCAATTGCGGCACGCTGTCAATCAGCTTGTCGGCAGTCAGGGTAGGCGTGATGCCGCCAGCGCCTGAACTGGTCATGGTGATGGTGCCGCCCAGCGACACGATCAAGATGCGGGGTGGCGTCATTTGGCGTTGTCGCGTTGTTGGGCCAAGAACCAGTCGAGAATTTCTTCGCCTGTCCACACCAGCACGTCTTCGTGGCTCAGCACATAGTCGTACAGCTGTTCGAGGTAGCCAATGCGGTGTGGCACGCCGCTGAGGTAGGGGTGCACCGAGATGGCCATGATGCGCGGTGTTTTGGCGCCATCTTTGTAGAGGCGGTCAAAGTGGGCCTTGCCGCGTTTGAGCATTTCGTCGGAGGGTTGTTGTTGCACGGCGGAGATCACCACGTCGTTCAGCTCCACGGTGTAGGGCACGGCGGTGATCGGGCCTTTGGGAGAATGCAGCGACACGGGCTGGTCGTCGAGCACCCAGTTGGCCACGTAGTCGATGCCGCACTCGGCCAGGTGGTCGAGTGTGTCGTCGGTTTCGGTCAGGCCTGGGCTTTCCCAGCCACGGGGCGCTTTGCCGGTGAACTTGCGGATTTCGTCCATGGTTTCGCGGATGGCGGCCAATTGGTCTTCCACTTTGTGCATCGGGCGCTGCACCAAGCCGTGGCCCATGAATTCCCAGCCAGCATTGAGCGCCGCGGTGCACACCTCTTCGTACATGCGGCAGGTGGTGCCGTTGAGTGCAAAGGTGGCTTTCATCTTGCGGTCACTCAGCGCTTCAAGCAGGCGCCAAAAGCCCACGCGCATGCCGTATTCGTGCCACGACCAGTTGGGCACGTCGGGCAGCATGGGGTTGCCCATGGGTGGGGGCAATACCGCGCGCGGCATAGCCCCTGTGGGCTCCCATACCTCCACGTTGACGATGTTCCACAACACCACCCGTGCATTGCCCGGCAGTTTGAGGGGCGGGCGGTTGACGATGGATTGGTAGGGGGCGCGTGCGCGAACGCTGTGGCCAATGGGGTTGCTCATGAAGACTCCAGGAGGTGGGATAAGTAGACCAAAGACGGTTCTGGTAGGTGCTGGACGTGTGCCGCGTTTTAGCCGCCAGGAATCACGCCGGGCGGCAAGCTGTAGCAGTAGTCGGCAATTTCGCCCGGACGTGCCAGCCACACCTTGTCTTGGTGAGCGCTTTGCACGCAATGCTTGAGCGCTTGACGCAGTTGGCGCAGGCGAAACGGTTGGCCAAAGATGTTGGGGTGAATCGACACGTTCATCACCAAGGGGTGACGCGCACTTTGATCGATCATTTCGTCAAACTGGTTGACGATCATGTCGCAGAAGTCGTTCGAGTCTTGTCTGCGGTGGGTGATGATTTGTGAGTCGTTGAGTTCCACCGGGTAGGGCACCGACAGAATCGGGCCGCTGCGGGTGCGCATCCAGATCGGTTGGTCGTCCATGGGCCAATCCATCAGGTACTTAAAGCCCGCTTCTTTCAGCAAGTCGGGCGTGTTGCCTGTTTCATAGGCGCCTGAGCCCATCCAACCTGTGGGGGCCTTGCCTTCATGGGCGACGAACTTGTCGATCACCTCTTGGATGATGCGTTCCTCGTCTGCTTCCCACATGCCGCGGTGGTTCTCGGCGTTGGTGCGGCCGTGGCCCACGATCTCGTCGCCGCGGCGGCGAATTTCGTCCATGATTTGCGGCGCGTAGTCGTACAGCAAGCTGTTGACGTTGTGGCCTGCGGGAATGCGCAGTTCATCAAACAGTTCAAAAAAGCGCCAGATGCCGATGCGGTTGCCGTAGTCGCGCCATGAGTAGTTGCGATGGGTTTGCGGCTCGCCTGTTTTGGCGGGGTCGTGGCCATTGCCGGCCCCAAATGCAAAGCACTCGATGTTGGTGGTGATGACAAAGGCCAATCTGGCGCCGCCGGGCCAGTCGTAATCTTTGCGCTCATTCAAGGGCACATAGTCGTAGCGGTTGTGGCGCGGCAAAAGAGGGCGTTGCATGGTCGTGTCTTTCCTTGATAAATTTCAAATTCATCCTACCCGCAGGCTGAAAATACTGTCAATGAAAGCGTCAATTAGTCCATATATTGGAATTCATGATGGTGCGTTTTATAGTGAGCCGTCCTGTATTGCACTAGAAAGATGCTGATGTGTGTTTCTTTGTTTCATGAAGGTGCATGCTCAATTTTGCTTTAGAGTCCATATAGTGGAATATTAAAAAATCGCCTTGACACACAAACTTTGCGCCCCATAGTATGAATTTGTGCTTTCACATCGAACGCCAACAGCGGTTGATATGAAGGGATAACAACAACATCATTTCTTCTCAACCCCAAAAGGACACACGCATGAAGAAGCCTGCATACCTCTCCGTCTGGATGGCCGCCTTGTGCGCCACTTGCATTGCGACATCAGCCATGGCGCAACCTGCTAGCTACCCCAGCAAGCCGATCACCTTGATTGTGGGATTTACACCGGGAGGCATCTCTGATGTGTTGTCTCGCGCACTGGCAGCACGCCTGACCGCACAAATGGGGCAAAGCGTGATTGTGGAGAACAAGACGGGTGCCGGCACCACCATTGCCTCTGCATTTGTTGCCAATGCGGCCCCCGATGGTTACACCCTGTATTTTCAAGACATGACCACGCACGCCATCAGTGCTGCAACTTATAAAAAGCTCAAATACGATTCGTGGAACGACTTCACCATGGTCAGTTTGGTGGCCTCCACGCCTTTGATGCTGGTCTCTAGCTTGTCTTCAGGCGCCAAAGATGTGAAGAGTTTGGTCGCACTTGCCAAGGCCAAGCCTGAGCAGGTGGTGTATGCCTCTTCGGGCAACGGCGCCATCACGCATTTGGTCGGTGAGTCGTTCAAGCAACTCACCGACACCAAGGCTTTGCATGCCCCTTACAAGGGAAGCTCGCCTGCCACGCAAGCCATCATGTCGGGTGAGGTGATGTACACCTTCTCCACCATGCCGCCTGCAGTGAGTCAAAGCAAGGCCGGAAAAATTTATGGTTTGGCTGTCACCTCGGGCAAGCGGGTGAGTGCTGCGCCTGATGTGCCGACGCTCAAAGAATCGGGTGTGCCATTGGAGGTGTTGCTCTATAGCGGACTGATGGGCCCCAAAGGCCTGCCGCCTGCCATTGTGGAGCGCTTAGGTGCTGAAGTTAAAAAAGCTTTGGCCAGTCCAGAGATGAAGTTGACCCTAGCCAATGCAGGTGCTGAGGACTTGCACAGCTCACCGGCAGAATTTGCAGCCTTGATGAAGGTCGAAGCCGAGAAGATGGCCAAGGCGGTGCAACTCGCGGGCGTGGTGCTCGATTGATATTCACACGGCCCACACACATACAAGGGGCTTGTTTATTTCTTCTGAACCGCTAGAGGTCGCTGGAACGCAAACCATCAGCAGGGCTTTTCGGGCCCTTCGGTTGGTGGCTGCACAAGCGCCGCATGGCATACGGCTGGTTGACTTGGCGTTGCAGATGGGCCTTGAGCGACCCACTGCGCATCGCTTGCTCAAGGCCTTGATGCAAGAAGGCATGTTGGTGCAAAAGGCAGGGACGCGTCGCTACAGCCTGGGACCTCAGTTGTTCGAACTCGGCATTTCAGCCACCCACCAGTTCAATTTGAAAGACATTTGCCAGCCTGTCTGCGCCGCTTTGGCAGAGCAAACGGGAGACACCTCGTTTTTATTTTTACGAAGTGGTTTTGATGCGGTGTGCATTGCCCGCATCCAAGGCAGTTACCCCATACAGACCCCCTCGGTGCCCATCGGAAGTCGCCAGCCTTTGGGTGTGAGTGCCGGCGGCTTGGCACTGCTGGTTGCTTTGTCAGATACAGACAGGGCATCGGTCATTGCAGCTGTCGAGCCGCGCCTCGCAGCTTATGGCAACTTAGATGCAGACAAATTGAGAGATCTGTGTGCATCAGCCAAGCGTGTCGGGTATGCCTCAACCGGTAATCATGCCGTTCCGGGTGTCAGGGCCATTGGCTTGCCTATTTTTGATCGATCTGAGACGCCAATTGCCGCCATCACGGTGGCGGCTACGCAAGCACGCATGGATGCACGGCGCATCGCCACGGTACTGCCTTTGCTCAAAGCAGCAGCGATTGAAGTCACGCGCTTGTTGCACCAGTAGAGCCTTATAGATTGGATTTTTGTCGTGTTAATTTGTTGAGAACACCCCGTTTGTGATGACTGGATTGCCTGTTGGGTCTTGCCATGCACCAATGTAATTAGAAGAAGTTGGATCAGCTGGATTTTTCCAATCCGCAGGAGTTGGCAAGGTGAAGTCAGTAGCACTAGGAACAGTCATTCCTGCGCAGTTCGTTCCGGCAAGGTTGGTCGTGGCGTCTTGTGAGCTGAATAAAACGCCTTTACGCAGCCATTTGGCTAGATATGTTTTTGAGGTATCTGTTTTTTTGGTCAGCGTGGCTTGGGCAATCTCAGTGTTTGTTGGGGCATTTTTGTCGTTCAAAGTGCCTGTCCATGGAGGTACCACAAAGTCGTTCACATAAAACTTTGTCGACCAATCCCCACTAGAGCAATCTCTAGATTTGCTCGTGTTGTAACGGTCAATGCAGTGGCCGGGCAGTGACAGGTTACCGTTTCCTTGGTATTGCAAACTGGTGACTTGGCCATTCATTGGACTTCCTGTTTGATTGATTGTGTAAGTCAAGTCAACCGGCGGTTGAAAAGGGTATGGTTTAGAGGTCGAGTTGTCTAGCAAGAACTCCGTGTAGTCCCAACGATTAGACCCAACTCCAAAGCTGAAATATGTGGAGTCAAGTTTTTCATTGGCAAGCCAACC
>CAIMWY010000014.1 GCA_903845315.1 uncultured Burkholderiales bacterium | reverse complement strand
GCACGATGGTGATGGGTAATTGGTACTGAACCGCTGTAGCCAGTTCCTGGCCATGCATCATGAAGTCGCCGTCACCCGTAAAGCAAACCACGCAGCGCTCAGGCTGCAATCGCTTGGCACCGACTGCGGCAGGCAGGCCGTAGCCCATGCTGCCGCTGTGCACGAGTATCAAGCTTTCGGCGAGCTCTTTCATGCCGGGTGATAGCGCGTCATAGGCCATGTAGAGGTTGCAGAACATCGTATCACCTCCAAATGGAGGTATCTCTTGAGCATAGAGCGCACTTCCAAGCGGGGGGCGTTGAGCTTGTGTCCCGTCAGCGTGCCAATGTCCACCAATATTGCGCCCCTTGTCTTGAGCTTTTTTTGTCACCATAAAGACGCGACTGTCGCCAGCCAGTCCAGCTGACTTGGTTAACGCGCCAAAGCGCGCAGCAAACGCACATTGCTGGTCTTCATCCAGCACTTGTTCAGGAAACATGATGACTAAATTTTCAAAGAAAGCGCGCCGCACTTCTGAAAAAATTTCATCGCTCATCGGTTTACTCAAATTCACGCCAGTGACTTCGGCACCTAAAGCCCCGGCGATTTTCTGCACTTCGATAAAACGATAATTTTGTTGGTTGTGCATGAGGTCTCTCCTTGCTGAAAATGGGGATAGTTAGCTCTTGATTTTGACTAGATTAAGCATTTGGCCTTGTGCCATTTCCATCCAACCAATCGATGCGCCTGAGGTAGCGATCGCCTGCTCAACCGAAACTTCAGGGTCCCATAAGTTGGCCCGAAAGCGCATGCCAGTTGTGTTATCGCCATGCGACGAGAGCAGCCATAGCAATGGCGGCACCATGACCTCTGGACGTAGAAGTGAGTTTCGGTCGATAGGGACATGATCTGGGATCATGTTGGTGTCTGTTGTACCACCGGGAACGATAATGTTGACTGTCACGCCAGTACCTTTCAAGTCATTGGCGGCAACGGAAGCCAGTGCCTCGGCTGCAGCTTTGGTTGGCCCGTAAGGTGACATGCCACCACGCAACATCGAATCAAGCGAGGTAGTTACGTTGATGATGCGGCCATGGCCCTGTTCTATCATGTGCGGAATGGCGGCATGCATGAGGAAAAAAGGTGCATTGGTATTGATGGCGATGAATTTTTCCCACATTTGTGGTGAAGCATCCCAAAAGCGAGGTGGATTGAAGAACACATCGTCCTTGATAAGATGGCGGCCGACACCAGCGTTATTTATCAAAATGTCGATCTTCTTGAATTCTTTTAAGGCCAGATTGATGACGGCTGGCCCCGCTTCTCGCTGACCAAGATCGGTAAGGCTACAGCGCAGCTTGTCACTGCTGGCCATTGCCTTGAGTTCTATGATGGCCTGCTCATTATTGTCTGGCACGATGACGTAGGCGCCAACTTTCAAAAGTGCAAGAACCATCGCACGGCCTATGCCACTTGCCCCACCAGTTACGATGGCGACTTGGTCCTTAAGTGACTCCACGGAATATTGCATTGAAAGATCGCCTGCGAGAGTTAAAAAATTTCGAACAATTTGCATATAACCATTGAGCATTCCCCTGGCTGATACTAATTGTCATGATGCGGATGAGCTAGCCGTATTTATTGAATGAGTTTTGAAATAAAGGCGCATTGAACTTGGGTGGAGGTTTGCCAGTGAGGGCGGTAACTTGACCTTGTCCATTGCATCAACTTGCTGTACTTGATTGTCGACCCAGTGGGTCTGGATTGTTTCCCGGTGCAGGAATCTCAGCAATTGCCAGCACGCGTGCAACCAGTGTGTACAAGCCCGAAACAGCAACTAGCTCGAGAATTTGACGCTCAGTAAACACTTTTTTGGCCTTTGTGAAAGTTGAGTCTGTGACTTCGAACAGTTCGCGCAACTCGGTCAGAATTTCATAGACCGCCTCCTCTTGGGCGCTCATGTCTGGAGGACGCTTGTGAGCCATCAGTGCATCGCCGATTGAGCAGGGCAGACCTTCACGCTCGGCCCATGGTCGGTGAATCGCCCATTCGTAGTTAGAGCGGTTGTCGCGCGCCGTCATGATGATCGCCATCTCGTTGAGATGTTGAGGTAGGGTGGTCTCAGTTCGGAAATAGTCGCTGAGTTGAGAAATCCGTTTGGCCAGTTCAGGGCTTCGCAACATGGCGTCAAGTGGTCCACCGAGGCGACCGTCTGCTTGCGCCAACTGGCTGCGCCAACCCGATCGGTAGTGCAAGGCCATTTCGCGCTGTGCAGCGTCCATCTTGTCTTCACTCAACGGGGGGAATCGCTCCATGATAGTCTTCAATTTTGATTACTGCTTAATTGAAGCATGAGGTCAACTCCAATTTGTGTGACCTGATTGTCAAACATTAGAAAACGTGTTGCGGACATGTCGATGAAAGTGGCTTCGTCTGGAATTACACGCTCCTTGAATTCTTTTTCGGCGTGCATTGCTTGGCGATCTTGCATCGTAT
>CAIMWY010000013.1 GCA_903845315.1 uncultured Burkholderiales bacterium | reverse complement strand
GCCAAGGCCAAAGACTTTTCGTCCAAGTTCCCGAGCATTAAGATTTCCAAAGACACCTGATGTTTGTTTGATGCAGAGCAACTGCACTATCTTGCATTTCGTTTCTGAATTGCATTAAAGTGCAGGTATGAGCCCCGCAGAAGACCCTACCCGACACCCGTTTCTTTCTACCTTGGGTGAGCGTATGCGCACCTTGCGCGCCCGTCGTGGGTTGACCCGACGCGCCGTGGCGCAGGCTGCCCAAGTGTCGGAGCGGCACTTGGCCAATCTTGAGTCGGGCACCGGCAACGCCTCCATCCTCATCTTGCTGCAAGTCGCCCAGGCACTGCAATGCACAATTTTTGAGTTGTTGGGCGATGTGACCACCTCGTCCCCCGAGTGGTTGCTGATTCGTGAGCTGTTGGCGGTGCGCAACGAGGCCGAGCTGCGCCGCGTGCGCTTGCAAATTGGCGATATGTTTGGCACCCAAGGCGATGAGCAAGCACGCGGCAACCGCATTGCCTTGGTGGGCCTGCGTGGCGCCGGCAAGTCCACCCTGGGTCAGTACCTGGCCAAGGACTTGGGCTATGCCTTTGTCGAGCTGAGTGCTGAGATCGAAAAATTTGCCGGATGCAGCATCAGCGAAATTCACAACCTCTACGGCACCAACGCCTACCGCCGCTATGAGCGCCGGGCCTTGGAGGAGGCGATACAAATTTACCCCGAGGTGGTCATCGCCACCCCCGGTGGCTTGGTGTCTGACTCGGCCACTTTCAACCAATTGCTCGCCCATTGCTTCACTGTCTGGATCCAAGCCACCCCAGAAGACCACTTGAGTCGCGTCACCGCCCAGGGTGACATGCGTCCCATGGAGGGCAGCAAAGAGGCTTTGGAAGACTTGAAGCGCATCTTGGAAGGTCGCTCGGCTTTCTATGCCAAAGCAGACTTGTGCTTTGACACCAGTTCGCAGTCACTCGAGGCCAGCTTGCCTGCCTTGCGCCGCCAGGTTCGAGAAGCGCTAAAGCTATCGCTGTAAGTGCCTACTCACTCTAGAAGCACCTCAACACGTAAGCAATGAAGCTGCTGGAACAAATGGCAGATGAGGGGTAAGTTTGTGCATAAAAATGCATTTGCGCAAAATCAATAACTGCACTATGATGCATATATCGAGCCTAACCCCCCATCGCACAACGCCTTCCATTGGAGACACACGCCATGAGCAATGCCATCACCGTCGACTACCAAACAGACCCTAGCCAGTACCAACACTGGCGCATGAAGTTCGAAGGGGAAACCGCCACTTTGCAACTCAACATCAACGAAGACGCAGGCATTCGCCCCGGCTACAAGCTCAAACTCAACTCGTACGACCTCGGGGTCGACATTGAATTGCATGACGCCTTGCAGCGCATTCGCTTTGAGCACCCCGAAGTCAAAAGCGTGGTGGTCACCAGTTTGAAAGACCGCATCTTTTGTTCGGGCGCCAACATCTTCATGCTGGGTCTGTCAACGCATGCCTGGAAAGTCAACTTCTGCAAATTCACCAACGAAACCCGCAACGGCATCGAAGACTCCAGCCGTCACGATGGCCTGAAGTTCATTGCAGCAGTCAACGGCGCATGTGCGGGCGGTGGTTATGAGTTGGCCTTGGCGTGTGACGACATTGTGTTGGTCGACGACCGTTCGTCCAACGTGTCTTTGCCCGAAGTGCCGCTGCTGGGTGTGCTCCCCGGAACCGGTGGCTTGACCCGCGTGACCGACAAACGCAAAGTTCGCCATGACCATGCCGATATTTTTTGCACCAGCGTGGAAGGTGTGCGCGGTCAACGTGCGGTGGACTGGCGTTTGGTGGATGAGATCGCCAAACCTGCCAAATTTGCCGAAGCTGTGCAGGCGCGAGCCAACACATACGCCGCCCACAGCAAGCGCCCAGGTACTGCAGCTGCAGGCCAAGGCGTCAAGTTCACGCCATTGAACAAAACAGTGACTGCGGATGCGCTGAACTATGAGTACGTGCAAGTGGCCATCGACCGCGCCAAACGCACCGCCACCTTCACCGTGCATGCGCCCAAAGCCGCGGTGCCGACCACCGTCGAGGCCATCGAAGCCGCAGGCGTGCAGTGGTACCCGCTGCAAATGGCGCGCGAGTTGGACGACGCGATTTTGAGCATGCGCACCAACGAGTTGGATGTGGGTACCTGGTTGTTGCGCACCGCCGGTGACGCGCAAATGGCCTTGCAATCCGACGCGGTGTTGGCGCAACACCAGTCGCATTGGCTGGTCAACGCCACGCTGGGTTTGTTGCGTCGCACCTTGGCACGCATTGATGTGTCGTCACGCTCTTTGTTTGCGCTGGTGGACGAAGGCTCTTGCTTTGTCGGCACCTTGGCCGAGTTGGCCTTTGCCGCTGACCGCACCTACATGCTGGCCTTGCCCGATTCGCCCGACACGGCGCCACGCATGGCCTTGAGCGAACTCAACTTTGGCCACTTCCCCATGGTCAACCACCAGTCGCGTTTGCAACGCCGCTTCTATGAAGAAGTTACACCACTGGAAAACGTGCGCGCAGCTGTGGGTCAAATGCTCGATGCCGATCAGGCACTCGCATTGGGCTTGGTCACCGCAGCACCCGACGACATCGACTGGGCCGATGAAATCCGCATCGCCGTGGAAGAGCGTGCCGCCATGTCGCCCGACAGCTTGACGGGGCTCGAAGCCAATTTGCGCTTTTGCCAAAAAGAGTCGATGGAGACGCGCATTTTTGGGCGCCTGTCGGCTTGGCAAAACTGGATTTTTAACCGCCCTAACGCAGTGGGCGAAAAGGGCGCACTCAAGGTCTATGGCAAAGGCGAAAAAGCCGCTTTCGATTTGAACCGCGTGTAAGCCCACCCATCCAAAATCATCCACCAAGGTCTAACCAGGAGTTTCATATGTCAGCCATCAACTACAG
>CAIMWY010000012.1 GCA_903845315.1 uncultured Burkholderiales bacterium | reverse complement strand
TTGGTGGTGTTTGCCACCTGGCGGCCACACCGCGTGGCGATTGGGGCCTTGCTGTTTGGCAGCGTCACGGCGCTGGGTCTGTACTTTCAGGCCATTGGCATCAAGGTGTCCACCTTTGCCTTGTCCAGCTTGCCTTACCTCGCCACGGTGGTGGTGTTGGTGGTGCTGTCGTCTAACCAAGAAACCATCCGCCGCCATGCGCCCGCTTGGCTGGGCAAACCTTTTTACGACGACGCTTGAGGCGTCGTGCTGCTTTTTTCTCGCGCTTATCCCTTCATCCACTTAGGAGTTTTGACATGACATTTATGAAGATCAAATTGGCTTGCGCTCTGGCGCTTGGCGTTGCGGGCCTGAGCCAAACCGCCGTGGCCGCGCCACCGGTGAAAGCGGCTTTCGTGTACTTCGGCACACCAGGTGACGGCGGCTGGACCTTTGCCCACGACATTGCCGTGAAGCAAGCTAAAAAAGAATTGGGCGATGCGGTGGAAACCACCATTGTGGAAAACGTGCCTGAGAGTGCCGATGCCGAGCGCGTCATCCGCGACCTGGCCAGCAAGGGCAACCAGTACATCTTCACCACCTCGTTTGGCTACATGGAGCAAACCTTGAAAGTCGCCAAGACCTTCCCGAAGGTCGAGTTCTATCACAACACCGGTTTCAAGTCGGCACCCAACGTGCACACCTACAACTCGCGCATGTACGAGCCCGCCTATTTGGCCGGCATGATTGCGGGTCGCATGACCAAATCAAACGTGTTGGGCTATGTGGCTTCTTTCCCTATTCCTGAAGTGGTGCGCAACATCAACGCCTACACCATGGGTGCGCGCAGCGTGAACCCCAAAGTCAAGACCAAGGTGGTGTGGATCAGCTCTTGGTATGACCCTGCCAAAGAGCGCCAAGCCGCTGAAACCATGATTGGCCAAGGCGCTGACATGTTGATGCAAAACACCGACTCATCGGCCACCTTGCAAGCCGCTGCCGACAAGGGGGTGTTCGCCTTTGGTTGGAACTCAGACATGTCGGCTGTGGCCCCCAAGGCGCACCTGGCTTCTGTGACCCAAGTCTGGGGCAACTACTACACCGCCGTGCTCAAAGGCGCGGTGGCTGGCAAACCCATGAAAGACAACGTCTGGGGTGGTTTGAAAGAAAAGATGAATGGCTTGGTGTCGTTGAACAGCAGCTTGCCAGCGAGCGTGAAAAAAGAAGTCGAAGCCAAGCAGGCCGAGATCGTGTCTGGCAAGTTCAAGGTTTTCTCTGGCCCCATGAAGTTGCAAGACGGCACCATGAAGCTCGCTGCAGGCCAAGCCTTCACCGACGCTGACATTGACAGCATCAAGTTCTACGTCGAAGGCGTAGAAGGCCAGTTGCCCAACTGATGCCTGAGCTGATCTTGTCAGACATTGCGGCTCAGCCCTTTGCCTTTGCCCTGCGGCCCGCACAGGCCGCGCTGCTGATCATCGACATGCAGCGCGACTTTGTAGAGCCGGGCGGCTTTGGCGAAAGCCTGGGCAACCGTGTGGAGCCCTTGCAAGAGATTGTGCCCACGGTACGCCGCGTGTTGGACCATTGGCGCGCCCTTGGTGGCTTGGTCGTGCACACCCGTGAGTCGCATGCGCCTGATTTGAGCGACTGCCCGGATGCCAAGCGCTTGCGTGGCAACCCCAGCCTGCGCATTGGCGATGTGGGTCCCATGGGGCGTGTGCTGGTGCGCGGTGAACCTGGCAATCAAATTGTGGAGGCGCTGGCCCCCATTGCGGGTGAACTGGTGATTGACAAGCCCGGCAAGGGTGCGTTTTATGGCACCGACTTGATGGCGCAATTGCAGCAGCATGGCATCACGCAGCTGGTGGTCATGGGTGTGACCACCGAGGTGTGCGTGCAGTCCACGATGCGTGAAGCCAATGACCGAGGTTACGACTGCCTGTTGATCGAAGACTGCACGGCCAGTTACTTTCCTGAATTCAAAGCGGCCACTCTGGACATGATCACCGCCCAAGGTGGCATCGTGGGGTGGACCTGCAAGGCCCAAGACCTCCTGTCAGCCACGGTCTGAGGCGGTTTTTGCCGCACCGGCAAAGCCCAAGAAATCATACCTGCTTTGGTCCTGTGCGGCCACGAGGGCTCTGCCATGTCGTGCCCTGCGTGAGATGGCATTTTTTCTTTGTAGTATCTCCACACACAGCCAGGAGGTTTCTATGTTCAAAGTTCACGCCGTTGCCGCCCACCGTTTGCCTCAGCTTTTGCGTCAAATGCCCAAGGCTGAACTGCACATCCACATCGAAGGCTCGCTGGAGCCGGAGCTGATTTTTGCGCTGGCGCAGCGCAACGGTGTGGCCTTGCCCTACGCCAGTGTGGAGGCGTTGCGTGCCGCCTATGCCTTTACCAACCTGCAAAGCTTTTTGGACATTTACTACGCCGGGGCCAGCGTGTTGTTGCACGAGCAAGACTTCTACGACATGGCCTGGGCCTACTTGCAGCGCGCAGCTACCGACCATGTGGTGCATGCCGAACTCTTTTTTGATCCGCAAACCCACACCGAGCGTGGCGTGCCGATGGAGACCGTGATCCACGGTTTGCACCGCGCCTGCGTGGACGCCAAGGCGCAACTGGGTGTGGATGCGCAGTTGATTTTGTGTTTCTT
>CAIMWY010000011.1 GCA_903845315.1 uncultured Burkholderiales bacterium | reverse complement strand
GGCAACACCTTTCTTATGGTTGTTGCAGGATTACTTCAGAACGAAGGGGTTCGCAAACGCGAACATCATGGCGATACCGACGCCAATCAGGAAAGCCGCGTCAATCAGACCTGCCAACAAGAACATCTTGGTTTGCAGTTCGTTCATCAGCTCAGGCTGGCGAGCGGCTGCTTCAAGGTACTTGCTGCCCATGATGCCGATACCGATGCAAGCGCCGATAGCGCCCAAGCCAATGATGAGACCAGCTGCCAGTGCGACATAACCGAGTACGTGTTCCATTTTTGTTGCTCCTATGAATGGATGAGTGAGAAAAGTTGAGAAAAGAAAATCAGTGGGCGTCGTGCGCCTGACCCACATACACCAGCGTCAGCATCATGAAGATGAAGGCTTGCAATGTGATGATCATGATGTGGAAGATGGCCCAAATCGAGCCGGCAATGACGTGGCCAATAGGTAGCAACACCCCAGGCAACGTAGCCGCAGCAGCGCCGCCCATCAAGGCGATCAACATAAAGACCAACTCGCCTGCGTACATATTGCCGAAAAGTCGCATGCCATGAGAAACCGTTTTGGCTGCGAATTCAATCATTTGCATTAAAAAATTGACCGGCCACAGCAAGGGATGGGCACCAAATGGCGCACAAAACAACTCATGCACCCAACCCCCCACACCTTTGATCTTGATGTTGTAGAACACACACACCAACAGCACCGAAGTCGACAAACCCAAGGTGGTCGACAAATCAGCCGTAGGCACCACACGCATGTAAGCGTGGTGGGCATCGTGGCCAGCCGCACCATAGATCAACTCCCAAATCTTGGGAAACAAATCCACGGGAAACAAGTCCATCGCATTCATCAAGAAAATCCAGACAAACACCGTCAAAGCCAATGGAGCCACCATCTTGCGGCTTTGCGCGCTGTGGACGATGCCCTTGGCCTGGCTGTCGACCATCTCGACCAAAATTTCAACGGCAGCCTGGAAACGACCGGGCGCATGCGCCGTCGCTCCGCGGGCAGCGCGCCACAGAAAGAAACTGGCGACCACGCCCAACACGATCGACCAAAAAATAGAGTCGAGGTTGTAGACAGAAAAATCAATGACCCCTGCCATCGGCTTGTTTTGCAGATGGGTCAAGTGGTGACCGATGTATTCACCAGCGGTTGGACCATGTTCAACAGACATTCGTTCGCTCTTTGTTAAATTGGCTTCTTTGGATAAAACACCCGGCGCATGCCCAGTGCCACCCAATACACCTTCATCGTCACGACCAAGCCCACCAACATGGCAGGCCAACTCAAACTATTCACCCAGAGAGGCGCCACAATCAACATTGCGACCGTCAGGCCAATCTTGACCATCTCCCACAGGAAAAAACCAAACGCTGCAGCACCGGCATTGACAGAAGACACCCGACTTGTCAGGCCTCTTGCAAACAATGCAGCAGGAAGTACGACGGCAAATGCCCCGTATGCAGTCGAATACGCCACCGCGTCACGTCCAGACACCCACCAAGCCAGAGCTGCTACCAGCAGTCCAACCAGCACCTGGGCTCCGACCACCCTCCAAACGGAGAGCAGGGGTTGACGTTCTCGCAGCTGCGCAACTTGTTCAGCGCTCAACGGCTCAAACACCTCTTCTCGTGTTTCTTCTTGATCTTCTGGAAGTATTCTGGTCATGTTTGTTTACACCCAGGTTACATCCATGCGACCCTGCAAAGCCCGTCATTGTACGTGATAACCCACATGCTTGAATGCCAAATGCCCCAAAAGGGGATAATTACCCCATGCCTACACCCCCATCCACCCCTGGCAGCTCCCGTCAAGAGTCCTTGATCGAGTACCCCAGCAGCTTTCCCATCAAAGTGATGGGCGCCAAGGTAGAGGGTTTTGTACATGCCATGACTCATATTGCCCAACAGTTCGACCCCAGCTTTGACGCCTGCACCATCGAGCTGCGCGACAGCAAACAAGGCAACTACCTGGGCATCACCCTCACCATCACCGCCACCAGCCGCGAGCAACTCGACGAGCTCTACCGGACCTTGTCGACCCATCCGATGGTCAAAATCGTCCTGTGAGCCCCCGTGGTCGATGCCATGCACATTGAAATGCTGGGTCAGGTGCCCTATGCGCCCACCTACCAGGCCATGCAAAACTTCACATCGGCACGTACCGCCGACACCCCCGACACGCTGTGGATGTGCGAACACCCCAGCACCTTCACCCAAGGACTCGCTGGGCTGGCCAGCCATCTGTTGTCTCCGGGGGACATTCCAGTCGTCGCCACCAACCGCGGCGGCCAAATCACGTTTCATGGACCAGGCCAAGTAGTTGCCTACCCACTGATAGATCTGCAACGTGCGGGCTACTTTGTCAAAGAATATGTGTACCGGGTCGAAGAAGCCGTCATTCGCTGCTTGTTGCACTTTGGGATCACCGGCCACCGTGTGGCGGGCGCTCCCGGCATCTATGTGCGCCTGCAAGACCCGAGCAGTCACGCACTGATTCCACACCGCCCCCAACACAACGCCAATCCCAGACCTGACTTCACGGGTCTGGGGAAAATTGCCGCGCTAGGCATCAAAGTCAGCCGCCATTGCACCTACCACGGAGTGGCCTTGAATGTGGCGATGGACCTTTCGCCCTTTGAACGAATCAACCCCTGCGGCTACCAGGGGCTTCAAACCGTCGACCTTTCTACAATCGGCGTACCGGTCAGTTGGCAAGAAGCCGCTGATGTTTTGAGTCACAAGCTCGTCACCTATTTGGCCCCTTGAGTTCGGCCCTAAAACAGGTTTATCTCCATGTCCACCCCCGACCCACGTGTGGTGCGCGACGTTCAAAGCGTCGACACCTACAACGCGCATAACAAACAAAAAGCCGCAGCCAAGCTCTCGCGCATTCCAATCAAGGTGGAAGCCGGTGAAGTGCTCAAAAAGCCCAATTGGATTCGCGTCAAAGCGGGCTCGCCAAGCACACGCTTCTATGAAATCAAAGACATTTTGCGTACCAACAAACTGGTGACGGTATGCGAAGAAGCGAGTTGCCCGAACATTGGCGAATGCTTTGGCAAAGGCACCGCCACCTTCATGATCATGGGCGACAAATGCACCCGCCGCTGTCCGTTTTGTGATGTCGGCCATGGCCGCCCTGACCCCGTCGATGTCCACGAGCCTGAGAACTTGGCCAAAACCATTGCGGCACTCAAGCTGCAATACGTGGTAATCACCAGCGTCGACCGCGACGACCTGCGCGATGGCGGCAGCCAACACTTTGTCGACTGCATTCGTCGCACCCGCGAGCTGTCACCCCAAACGCAAATTGAAATTTTGGTGCCTGATTTCCGAGGCCGCGATGACCGCGCATTGGGGATCCTCAAGGCCGCGCCGCCCGATGTGATGAACCACAACATGGAAACCGTGCCACGCTTGTACAAAGAAGCGCGCCCTGGCAGCGACTATGCATTCAGCTTGAACTTGCTCAAAAAATTCAAAGCCCTGTTCCCCAATGTTCCCACCAAGAGCGGCCTGATGGTGGGCTTGGGCGAAACCGATGAAGAGATTTTGCAAGTCATGCAAGACATGCGGGCTCACCACATCGACATGCTGACGATTGGCCAGTATTTGGCCCCTAGCTCCAGCCACATACCCGTTCGTCGCTATGTGCATCCTGATACTTTCAAGATGTTTGAAGCCAAGGCCTACGAAATGGGTTTCAGCCATGCAGCCGTGGGCGCTATGGTTCGATCTAGCTACCATGCAGACCAGCAAGCGCAGGCAGCGGGGGTTTGATCAAGCAAAGAAGTTCGCATCCAACACAGCACGCTTCGCACAAAGCGTGCCTTGGTTCAAAAGCCCAGCATCTCTGCCGGCTCATCACTTGTCAACACCTGCTGCGCCCAGGCCTCTAAGCGGCCAATGTCTGCACGCAGCACTTCTTGCTTAACGGCCAAGATTTGGGTCGGGTGCATCGAAAAACTACGCAGCCCCAGCCCCAACAACAAGCGCGTGAGCATGGGGTCGCCCGCCATCTCTCCACAGACACTCACGCCCTTACCCTGGGCCAGGCACTCGGCGATGGTGTCTGCCACCAAACGCAATACCGCCGGATGCAAGGGGTCGTACAGATGTGCCACGGATTCATCTGCACGGTCAATGGCCAAGGTGTATTGGATCAAGTCGTTGGTGCCGATGGACAAAAAGTCAAAGTAACGCAAAAACATTTTCACGCTCAAGGCGGCCGCAGGCACTTCGATCATGGCACCCACTTTGAGCGGGCCAAACGACTCTCCGCGCGCATCTAACTGCGCGCGCGCTTGGTCGAGCAAGGCTAAAGTTTGTTTGATCTCCCGTGCATGCGCCAGCATGGGAATGAGCAAATGCACTTGCCCGTGTGCAGCCGCTCGCAAAATGGCGCGCAGTTGCGTCAAGAACATGGCCGGGTCCGCCAAGCTCCAGCGGATAGCTCGCAAACCCAAGGCCGGGTTCAGATGCGCCTCGTCTTTGGGCGACCGATCTAAGGGCTTGTCAGCACCGATGTCAACGGTGCGAATGGTTACCGGCAAGCCTTTCATGCCTTCAATGGCGCGGCAATAGGCCAGGTACTGCTCTTGTTCGTCAGGCAAGGGGCCAACGCGGCCCATGAACAAAAATTCGCTGCGAAATAAACCCACGCCAACTGCACCAACCGCCAAAGCCGCTGCCGCGTCTTCCGGCATTTCAATGTTGGCAAATAATTCAACTCGTTGCCCGTCTAAAGAAACAGCAGGCGTATGGCGCAAGCGCGAGAGTCTCTCGCGCTCGAGTTCGGCTTGTCGCTGCTTGAACCCGTACTCGGCCAAGATAATGGGCGAGGGGTTGACGATCACCACACCCGCGTCGCCGTCAATGATGATCCAGTCATCTTGCCGCACCAACTGGCTGGCCGTGCGTGCGCCGACCACGGCGGGTATGTCTAAGCTGCGCGCCACGATGGCGGTGTGCGATGTTTTACCGCCCACGTCAGTGACAAAGCCAGTAAAAACACTTTGCTTGAACTGCAACATATCAGCCGGAGACAAATCATGGGCAACCAAGACCAACGGAACGTCCATGCTGTCTTCGAGCTGCAAATCTTGCTGCCGTGATGTGCTTGACCGTTTGCTGGGTGCTGGGGGCACCATCTGGTGGGGGACGCCTTTGATATGACGCAGCAAGCGCTCGACGACTTGCTCTAAATCGCCTTTGCGCTCGCGCAGGTAGGGGTCGTCCATTTCATCAAACTGACGCGCCACCACATCGAGCTGAGAAGTTAACGCCCATTCAGCGTTGTAGAGCCGGTCTTTGACCCAGTGCGTCACGCCTTCAGCCAGCATGCTGTCTTGCAACAGCATCAAGTGCACTTCCAAAATGGCCGCCAGCTCGGGCGGGGCATCTTTGGGCAAGGTGTCGTGCAGCGTTTGCAGCTCGTTTTGAACGGCAGTACGGGTCTTGGCAAGGCGTCTTAACTCTGCGTCAACTTGTGACGATTCGATAAAGTAGTGCGCCACGTCCACACGACTCGAGGCCACCAGCACAGCACGGCCGATGGCAATGCCTCGGGCAACGGCGAGTCCGTGAATGGCAAATGTCATGGCTTGGCCTTACTCGCCTTCGCCAAACTTGTCGCTGATCAGCGACAACAAAGCGTCCATGGCTTCTTGCGCCTGTTCACCTTCAGTTTCAAGCTCAACTTCGCTGCCAATGCCTGCGGCCAGCATCATCACACCCATGATGCTTTTGGCGTTGACCCGTCGATCACCTTTGCTGAGCCAAACTTCGCACGAAAAGCCACTGGCCAATTTGGTGAGCTTGGCCGAGGCACGTGCATGCAAACCCAGTTTATTGATGATGGTCGTGGTGGTTTTGATCATTTTTCTTGCGGTTCTGATTTTGTGGAGCAGTGATCGTGACTTGCATCACACCTTGGGTGCCACCCGTCAAGGCGCGTGCAGCCAAGGCATCCAAGGGTTCGTGGCGGTAGCACACGGTGCGAAACAGCATGGGCAGGTTGACGCCAGCAATAAGCTTGGCGCGGCTGCCAGACACCAATCTTTGAGCCACGTTTGCCGGTGTCGCTCCAAATATATCGGTCAATACCAGCAAGCCGTCGTCTGGCGACAGCACCAAGGCTGCGCGTGCTTGTTCCAACGTATCTTCAGGTGACGCATAGGGCTGCACGTCTAGCGCGATCACGGACTCAGAGCACTCGGGGTAGACGTGCAACGCGCACTCACGCAAGGCTTGCGCTAAGGGTGCGTGCGCGATGATGAAAATGCTGTTGCTCATAAATAACTTCGCCTTGGACGCGCATTATCCGCCGTCCGACTTATGCCTTAAAAAGTGCGCGTAGGAAAACACGCAGCAAACCAGGTACACAGTGATGGCCGCCCGAAATGCCTGCGACTCAGCAAGCCCTTGCGATGTAAAGCCGTCCACCATCAGGCCCACGCCCCACTGCACCACGAACACACCCAAAAACAGCACCAAGTTGTAGGCGGACAACCCACGTCCAGCCAGTGCCGACGGAAACGCCATGCCAACCGCTGGTTGCGACAAGGCGACGAAACTGCTGCTCATACAAAACAGTGCCCACGCCAGTGCACCGGCATCTGCCCCAGACGTGACGATGTAGATCTGCACCACAAAGTTCAGTGGCACCCCATAGGTCATGAGCCGATTGGCATCCATCCCTCTTGCATACAAATGGGGCGTCACCAAACCCCACAACCAAAACGTCACCATCATCGACACATTCACCCAAAACAGCCCCGTAGCGGCCTCTAGAGGGGTGTAGCCGGAGACCTTGACCATCCAAGGACCAGCCCACAGGGTTTGCATGGCGACTAAGCCGCCGTAGCAAAAAAATCCCATCGGCGCCAACCTTTTGAAATAGGGGTTCTGCCAGACTTGGGCATAGCTGGCCAAAATGCCTCCAGAAGGCTTCCAACTGATCGGTGCGTCTGCGATTTTGTCCGGCTCAGGCAGTCGCCAAGCAGGCACTTGCCAGCGCATGAGCCACATTGAGAGCAACAGCAAAATTGCCAAGATCACAAACATCCAGCGCCACCCCATCCAGGGCAGCAACCATTGCACAGGCAGCGTAGAGGCCAACATACCCAAGGAGCCCGTCATCAGCATCCAAGAGTTGGCGCGCTGTTGCTTGTCGGCGGTCAGCCAACGCCGATAGCCCGTCATGGGAGCCATCAAACAAGCACTGACGCCCACACCAATCAACACGCGCGCCAGCAACAAGCCAGAAAAACTGGTCGCCCAGGCAAAGGCCAAACACCCGACGACCGCAATGCCTAAAAAGGACAGCACCACCTTTTTGGGGCCTTTTTGATCCAACCAGTGACCCATCGGCAGTTGTGTGGCGGAAAAGCCTAAGAAATAGCCACCGGCGAGGAGTCCCAAATCTTGCGCATGCAAGCCAAACTCAACCGTCAGACCTGACGATAAGGTGGCCGTGATAGCACGTAGCAAGGCCGACAAAAAGTAGGCCGAGGCAAAGGCCACAAACACCCACACGGCCGCGCGTCGCGGCAACACATCGTTCATCATGGCAATTTAATTCCGGAAAAATACACATCTGCGGTGTCGTCAAACGCCTTGGTTTTCGCGTTTCCATACAAGGCGACTTGGAAAACCGTGTTGCCTCTGGCCCACCATAACCATTGAACTTGGTGATCGGCGGTTTTTAGACGGCGTCTCATGGGTTGGGGCAACGGCGACGCACCCTTCAAGGCGAATGCATCGGTGGGAGTATCGCTGGACGCCGCGTTCAGTGGCGCCAAACTAGCTTGCTGCCAAGCGTGGAGGGCGTCTGAGGCAGACACACCCAGAGGCAAATTAATTTGACCAAAGGTGAATTGAATATTGCTTGCCTCGCACCCCAACAACTGCAAGGTCGTGGGCACTCCTTGCCCGTTGGCTTGGAGGGCAATGGGCCGACTGGCATGTTCTGGTTTACAAGGCATCAAAACGCTTGCATCTGACGACTCAAGCCGCACCTCACGCCAATTCAATGACGGTGTGCAAGCCACGCCAAGCATCAGCATCGCACAGGCTACCCAAGATCTCCAACGGTTTGTCATGGCGGCCATTATCTGGTGCATCGCGCGGTGGATACATCGTCTCGCTTTAGAACCAAGGTCGAAGTTGTCGCACGGCAGACAATTTGCCCGACAATTTGCGAATGAACTCTCTTCAAGGCATTCGCATCCTAGACCTGTCACGCGTCCTCGCAGGTCCTTGGTGTACCCAAACACTCGCTGACCTAGGCGCTGACGTGATCAAGATAGAGCGCCCTGGCGCTGGCGATGACACGCGGGGCTGGGGCCCGCCTTTTCTCAAAGACCTTTCGGGTGCGGACTCCCGCGATGCGGCTTACTACTTAGGCACCAACCGAAATAAGCGTTCTGTGACCTGCGACATTGCAACGCCCGAAGGCCAAGCCTTAATTCGTGAGTTGGTGAAGTCTTGTGATGTGTTCATCGAAAATTTCAAGGTTGGTGACATGGCGCGATACGGACTGGACTTTGCCTCTTTGACCCAATTGCATCCGCGTTTGGTGTATTGCAGCGTGACGGGCTTTGGCCAGACGGGCCCTTACCGTGAGCGAGCTGGCTATGACTACGCAGTGCAAGGCATGGGCGGCCTGATGAGCATCACCGGCGAACGTGATGATTTAGGTGGCGGACCGCAAAAGGTGGGCGTGGCCGTGGCCGACTTGTTTACGGGCATGTATGCCACGGTAGGCATTTTGGCGGCACTGCGTCACGCGGAGAAAACGGGCCAAGGTCAACACGTTGACATGGCTTTACTCGACACCCAAGTGGCCATGCTGGCAAATTTAGGCGCGAACTATTTGGTGTCTGGTCAAAAAGATGGCAAGGTGCCTGGGCGCTCAGGCAATGCCCATCAAAACATCGTGCCCTATCAAGTGTTTGAAGTGGCCCCAGCTGCTGACGGTGTCAAAGACTATTTGATTTTGGCCGTTGGCAACGATGGTCAATTTGCCAAGTTCTGTGCGGTGGCGGGTCACGCGGAGTTGGCCCGCGATCCACGCTTTGCCAAGAACGCCGACCGCGTGCGCCAACGAGATATCTTGGTGCCTCAACTCGAAGCGATTTTCATGACACGCCGCAAAGCCGACTGGCTGTGTGCCTTAGAAGCCGCCAAAGTGCCTTGCGGTGCCATTAACAATTTAGCCGAGGTCTTTGCCGACCCTCATGTGCGATCGCGTGACATGGTGACGACATGGCAGCACGCAGCCAGCGGGCCGGTTGAGTTGGTGTCGAGCCCGATCAAGCTGAGTGCCACCCCTGTTCGCAAAGATTTGCCCCCACCTTTGCTGGGGCAACATACCGATGAGGTATTGCAGGAGGTATTGCATTTGGATGCCCACGCATTGGCCGAGCTTCGTGCCAAACACGTGATTTGAGGAAGCAAACCATGGCAAATTTTGTGTTGGTTCACGGCGCTTGGCACGGGGCTTGGTGCTGGCGACGCGTCACAGATCGGCTCACCGCCCAGGGGCATCATGTTTATGCCGTCACACTCACGGGTGTGGGTGAGCGCGCGCATCTGTTGACGCCTGACATTCACCTGAGCACACACATTCAAGACGTGGTGGCCACGATTGAAACCGAAGAACTCCAGGATGTAGTTCTGGCCGTGCACTCCTATGCAGGCATGCTGGGCACGGGTGTTGCCGACTTGATGCCTGAGCGATTGCGCCACTTGGTGTATGTTGACGCCATGGTTCCTAAGATTGGCGAATCGTGGAGCGCGACCCACACCCGCGCCATACGCGAAGGTCGTTTGGCGGCAGCGCAAGCCAGTCCGACTTATAGCTTTCCGGCGCCTGGGCCTGAGTTGTTTGGCTTAAACGGTGACGATGCGGCTTGGGTCGCGCGCCGACAAACCCCTCACCCAGGGCATCCTTACAGCGACATATTGAATTTTTCTCCAAAAAGAGTCGCATCCGTGCCTCGCACCTACATTCGTTGTACTCAACCCACATTGGCCACCATGGATGCCATTTGGCCACGGGTGACCGATCCGTCGTTTTGGGATAGCCTTTGGCTGCCAGGCTCACGCGCCATAGAAATGGCAACGGGGCACGACCCCATGGTCAGTGCCCCGCACGAGTTGACGCAAATATTGTTGGACTGTGCCGCGTAACTAACCTCAGCTGCTATTTATTTGGCTCTGAAATCGTCGTGGCACGCCTTGCAAGTCCCTGCCGTGGCCGTGAAGGCGGCTTTGAAAGCATCCTCTTTGCCTGAATGGGCAGCCACCGCTAGCTTGGTCGACTCTGCCTGCAATTTGTCTGCCGCTTCTTTGAACTTGGCTGACTGCTTCCAGATTTCTGGTTTGGCTTTGGTTTCTCCAGAATCACTGCCTTCAACAAACGCAGCCCAAGGCAACTTGGCCATGCCGGCAACGATGTCGGCATTGTCTGCAGCGACTTTGGCGTCGAAGGGCACTTTGCCTTGCGCCATGGCGCCCAAACGGCTGAAGTGTGTGCTCATCACTGTCAATGCCGCTTTTCGGTATTTGATGGCGTCTTCTGGCTTGGCAAACTGGGCAAATGCAGACAAGCTACAAGCAGCTGCACTCACAAGCAATACGACTCGACATAACTTCTTCATGATTCAAATCCTTTGAGGTCAAAATGGTGGCTTTAAGAACGCGTGAGTTTACGGACTTTGCGATTTCCTGTCTTTTGTCTTGGAATGAGATCACCATGAATTCTCCTGTTTCCCTTGTGCGTATTTGGGATTTACCCACGCGTGTATTCCACATCGTCTTGGGCATGTGCGTCTTGGGCTTGTTTGTCACAGGCGAAGTTGGGGAGGCACTCATGCCCCTTCACTATTGGCTTGGCTACGCAGTGCTGAGCTTGATATTTTTTCGCCTCGCTTGGGGCTTGCTTGGCGGACATTGGTCTCGCTTTGTTAATTTTGTTCCGTCCCCCTCCACGATTCGTGAATACATTGGCGCACTGCGTCGCGGGGAATATCGCGCCAGCATAGGGCACAACCCATTGGGTGCCTTGTCGGTTTTGTCGATGCTGATCTTCTTGTTGCTTCAAGTTTTCAGCGGCTTTTTGAGCGACGATGAAATTTCTTTGGCAGGCCCTTGGGCCGCATGGGCGCCTGCGACTTGGGTGGCCCGCGCAACCCTGTATCACACAGAAATTGGGAAAGTGGTGCTGATCGTGTTGCTTGTACTGCATGCATCCAGCGTTCTTTACTATCGTTTCGTCAAGCGAGATGACCTCATATCGCCTATGGTTCGAGGCGACAAACTGTTGTCTGGGCAAGTACCCCATTCACGCGATACTTTCACCTCACGCGTTTATGCGTTGAGTATTTGGGTCGCTTGTGCTTACGCGGTGTATCGCTTGGTTTTACTGGGCATCTGAGCTTTCTTGTGTCGAAAAAAAACCGCGCTACGCGCGGTTTGTCCTGATTGGTGCCGTATTTATGCTTTGACCAAGCCAAGCATGGTGTCAGCGTCACTGACTTCGAATTTTCCAGGTCCTTCGACATTCAGGGCGGCAACTTTGCCGTCTTTGATGAGCATTGAGTAGCGATTGCTTCGCAAGCCCATGCCACGAGCAGCCAAATCTAAAGTCAACCCTGTTGCTTTGGAGAAGTCTGCACTGCCATCCGCCAACATACGAACTTTGCCGTTGGACTTTTGATCACGCGCCCATGCACCCATGACAAATGCGTCGTTCACACTGACACACCAAATTTCATCCACGCCCGCTGCCTTGAGTTGGTCAAACTTTTCAACGTAACCCGGTACATGTTTGGCCGAGCAAGTTGGGGTAAAGGCGCCTGGCAATGCAAACAAGGCAATGGTTTTACCAGCCGTGGCTTTGGCCACGTCCACCGGATTAGGACCAATGCTGCAGCCTCCGCCTTCCACTTCTGAATATTCCATCAAGGTGGTGTGAGGAATGGTGTCTCCGACTTTGATCATGGGATGCTCCTGTCAATTGAAATGGGATGAGGAAAAAGAAAAGCGACCCACATTGTGGGTCGCTTTTCGAGGTCTTGCAGAACCGAAGTCCTAAAGACTTAAACCGCAGCAGCCTTTTGGACCAAACGGGTCGCTACCCAGTTTTTGGTTTTCGAGATGGGTTTGCTTTCGGTGATTTCGATCAGGTCGCCCAGATGGTATTCACCGGTTTCGTCGTGCGCGTGGTACTTGCTCGACTTAGCAACGATCTTGCCGTAGAGCGCATGCTTGACGCGGCGCTCGACCAGCACGGTCACTGTCTTGGTACGTTTGTCGCTGACCACCTTGCCAATCAAGGTGCGCTTGAGGGATTTCTTAGCTTCCGTCATGTGGGCTCCTT
>CAIMWY010000010.1 GCA_903845315.1 uncultured Burkholderiales bacterium | reverse complement strand
GGTTTTTCACCCGCATGTTCGGGCGGTACCAGTTCTCTAGGTAGTCGCGGATGGCGTAGTCGTTGGCCACGCTGTAGCCGCCGACAAAGTCGTAGGCATCGCTGCGGCGCACCCGCTTGGCGGTTTTGCCGATCACCACCGCCAACTCGCACTCGTAGTGCATGAACGTCACCTCGTTGGGGCGCAGCGTGTGTTCGTGGTGACCGATCAAGCCGCCCTCGCCTTTGACAAACACCAGCGGTTCTTTGGGGGGCTCTTTGAAGGCCAGTTCTTTCGCGTGGTCGGCATAGTTCAGGCCCAGCGCCAGCACCGTGCGCGGACGCGCCACGGGGGCCAAGGGCGGCAGCCAGCGCACGGCGTCAAACGCCACGTGTTGGCCATCGTCGAGCAGGAGCGCTCCGTCGCGCTCGGTGGCGTCGTGGACTTGGTGTTGGTAGATCACGCGTGCGTGTTTCATGCCACAGCTCCAATCAAGTGGTTGCGCAAGACGCCTAAGCCTGGCACGCCAGGTGCATGGATCTCCAACACGTCGCCGACCACGGCATGCGGGCGACGTCCGGCCTCGCTGCCATCGTGGCAAACGTCCAAGCCCAACATCAACACATCGCCCGCTTGCAGCGTCATGAACTCGCCCACATCGGCCAACAGTTGGGGCAGCAGGCGGCGCATCTGGCCGAGTTGCACCGTTTGGCGCAGCGTGCCGTTGAGGCGGACTTCCAGCGTGATGGCGTTCGGGTTTGGCAAATCGACGGCGGGCAGCAACTGCGCGCCAATGCCTAAAAACCCATCGATGCATTTGTATTTAACGGGTGGGCGGTAAAAGCCTTGCTCGGCCACGCTGTGCGGCACCGACAGATCGTTGAGCAACACATAGCCACGCAGCGCGCCTTGTTCGCTCAGCACCACGCCTAAGCTGGCGCCTATCTCCACCGCAGGTAGGTTTGAAGGGACCGCGATGGCGTGCTCGCTCAAGGTCCAGGTGTTGGCGGTCTTGATGTAGAGCACCGGCGCTTTGGGTGCTGCTTGGTAAGGTGTACTCGCCATGAGAGGCGCGGCCACTTGCCATTCGGCTTGGCTGTTGAGCAAGACACCATAGACCGTGCCGTGAATGGGCAAATCGGGTGAGGGGATGTGGGCGGTCATGGGTGTGGTTGTGAAGGGTTGGCGGGGTTGAGTTCAGGCAGCAGGGGGCAGGTCTAGGGCAATCACCTCGTCGAGCAAGGCATACAACTGGGCCAGCTTTTGTTTGCCCAAGTGCTGCTCCATGCTTTGGTAGTGCGCCTCGATGGTGTGCGACAAGGTGTCCACGCGTTGCAGCCCCAAGGCGGTGGCGCTGACCACGGTTCGGCGTTGGTCGCTGGCGTCGCGCTGGCGCTGCACCAGGCCATCGCGCTCCATGCGCGTCAACACGCCACTCAGGCTGGGGCCGGTGATGAAGGCCTCACGCCCAATGCGTCCGGTCTCCACGCCGTGTCCACCGTTGCCATGGTCTTCGCCCAGCACCCGCAACACCCGCCATTGCTGGTCGCTCAGGCCATGGCTGCGCAAACCTGGGCGGGTGTGGGCCATCACCAATTCGCGTGCTTGCAGCAGCAAACGCGGCAGGTTGCGATGGACGAAGGGTTGGCGCATGGGGTGTGGAAGGCGGCTTGGAATTTATTTAATATATTAAATGATTGATGCCACTTGGCCAAGGCCAGATGGGGCCCTTTAAACTGGTGCTTACCCTGAAAACGCACAAACACTGGTTGTTCATCCAGTATTATGGGCGCATGGCCAAAGAAAAAACCCACTACGTCTGCACCGAATGCGGCGGCACCAGCCCCAAATGGCTGGGCAAATGCCCCAGCTGCAACGCCTGGAACACGCTCATCGAAAGCGCGGTGGAGTCTGCGGGTGCCAGCAAAAACCGTTACGCCGGCATGGCCGCACTCGCACCCAGTGCCGAGGTGGCGGTTCTGTCTGACATCGAAGCCCACGACGTGGCCCGCACCCCGACCGGTCAAGAAGAGTTAGACCGGGTGCTTGGTGGCGGCATGGTCGATGGCGGCGTGGTGCTAATTGGCGGCGACCCCGGCATTGGCAAATCCACCTTGTTGTTGCAAGCCATGGACGGCTTGCAGCGCAGCGGCATGGCCACCTTGTATGTGACAGGCGAAGAGTCGGCGGCCCAAGTGGCGTTGCGCTCACGGCGTCTGGGGCTCGACCACAGCCAGGTGCAAGTGTTGGCCGAAACCCTGCTCGAAAAAGTGCTGGCCACGGTCGACAAACTCAAACCCGCGGTGGTGGTGATGGACTCGATCCAAACCGTGTATTCCGACCAACTCACCAGTGCCCCCGGTTCAGTGGCGCAGGTGCGCGAATGCGCGGCCCACCTCACCCGCATGGCCAAGTCCACCGGCACGGCGGTGGTGTTGGTGGGCCACGTCACCAAAGAAGGTGCGCTGGCTGGGCCTCGTGTCCTCGAGCACATGGTGGATACCGTGCTGTACTTCGAGGGCGACACCCACTCCACCTACCGTTTGGTGCGCGCTATCAAAAACCGTTTTGGCGCGGTCAACGAAATTGGCGTCTTTGCCATGACCGAAAAAGGCCTCAAAGGCGTGAGCAACCCCAGTGCCATTTTCTTGAGCCAGCACCCCGAACCGGTGCCCGGCAGCTGCGTGTTGGTCACGCTCGAAGGCACGCGTCCCATGCTGGTCGAAATTCAGGCCTTGGTCGACACGGGTGGTCCTTCACCACGTCGCTTGAGTGTGGGCTTGGACCGGGACCGCTTGGCCATGCTGCTGGCGGTGCTGCACCGCCATGCCGGTGTGGCGTGCATGGACCAAGACGTGTTCGTCAACGCCGTGGGCGGCGTGCGCATCAGCGAGCCAGCGGCCGACTTGGCCGTCATGCTGGCCATTCAAAGCAGCCTGCGTGGCAAGCCCTTGCCCCAGGGCTTCATCGCCTTTGGCGAGGTCGGGTTGGCGGGCGAGGTGCGCCCGGCGCCGCGCGGCCAAGAGCGCTTGAAAGAAGCCGCCAAACTGGGCTTCACGGTGGCCGTCATTCCCAAAGCCAACATGCCCAAAAAGCCCATCGAGGGCATGACGCTGCACCCGGTGGAGCGGGTGGACGAGGCGATTGGCTTGGTGCGCGCGCTGGCCTGATTCGACAGTTTTCGCGTCCAACCCCCAGTGATAGTGCAGGCGTTGGCCAGCGGTGTTGCGTTCCTTAAGCCTGAGACAATCTCCCCATGAACTTTCAACGATATTTGATACCGATAGGCGCCGTGGGCCTGACCGCCTGGGCTTGGCAATCCATGCAGTGGATGGGCGTGGCCATGATTTTCACCGGTGGCGTGATGTGGCTGCTGCTGTACTTCACCCGCTTGGTGCAAATCATGAAGCGGGCCAGCAAGCGCCCGATTGGCTATGTCGACAGCACCGTCATGCTCAACGCCAAGCTCAAAACGGGTGTGAGTTTGATGCATGTCATCGCCATGACCCGCGCCCTCGGTCAACTCGAGACTGAAAAAGATGCCCAACCGGAAGTCTTCACCTGGCGTGATGGCACCGAGTCGGTGGTGCGCTGCGCCTTCTTGCATGGCAAGCTGCAAAGCTGGGTGCTCTCGCGGCCTGAGGCTGAACCAGACCATGACGCGCCAGCCTTGGCGGCCCCAGAGGTCTCGGATGTGACCGCCAAGGCATAAGCCGCTGACCCAGCACTGAGCGGGGTTCAAGCCCTCGCTAAAATCAAATGCTAGGCTGGATCGCTCCAGCACATCCCTCACCAGTCCAAAGGAAAACCCATGAGCGTCGTAATCCCCTCAATGTCTGACCGTGATGGCAAGATTTGGATGGATGGCCAGATGGTGGAATGGCGCGACGCCAAGATCCACGTGCTGTCGCACACCCTGCACTATGGCTGCGGCGCGTTCGAAGGCGTGCGTGCTTACAAAACCGCCCAGGGCACAGCAATCTTTCGCTTGCAAGAGCACACCGACCGCTTGTTCAACAGCGCCAAAATTTTGCGCATGGCCATCCCGTTCACCAAAGAACAGGTCAACGAAGCCCAACGCGCCGTGGTGCGCGAGAACCACTTGGAGAGCGGCTACATCCGACCACTCACCTGGATTGGTGACAAGAAACTCGGCGTCAGCCCCAAGGGCAACACCATCCACCTGATGGTGGCGGCTTGGACCTGGGGCGCGTACCTGGGCGAAGAAGGCATGAAGCGCGGCATCCGCGTCAAGACCAGCAGCTACACCCGTCACCACGTCAACATCACCATGACGCAGGCCAAGGCGGTGAGCAACTACACCAACTCAATCTTGGCCAACATGGAAGTCACCGACGAGGGCTACGACGAAGCCCTGTTGCTCGACACCTCGGGCTTTGTGTCTGAGGGTGCCGGCGAAAACATTTTTGTGGTCAAAGACGGCGTGATCTACACCCCCGACTTG
>CAIMWY010000009.1 GCA_903845315.1 uncultured Burkholderiales bacterium | reverse complement strand
ATGTGGTGCAGGGTGCTCATGATCTAAACAGTCTGGAGTATTGGGTTTCGTGTTGCGCTGACAGGATGGCCAGCATGGGGGAAAAAGCTTGTCGCGTGTCGTCGCTGACTTGCATGGCATGCGCGACGGCAGGGGCAATGTGCTGTGCCAGTTGCGCGAGTATGCGTTGCCCTGAGTTTTGTCCCAAGGGCACCGACTTGAGCGCGGCTTGCACCATGTTCTCCGCCCAGCCAAAGGCATAGGCTTGCAAACATTGGTCCAGCGGTGCGCCAGTGCGCGAGAGGGCGAGGCCAAACATCAAGGGGTAGGTGGGCACCAGTTGGTTGCACAGGGCCACGGTGTCGGCATCGATCTGGTTTTGGTTGCGCAACCACTCCAGCATGGAGCGGCCCATTTGTTCGGCTTGCAAACGCAACTCCGCACTCTCGCGCGTGGCATGCACCCACTGGCTCAAGGTGGTGAGGCGTTCGGTGTCGTGGTGTTGCCAGGCTGTGACCATCTGGGCCAGCACTGCCATGTCGCCCCGCGACTGGGTCAGGTGCAGCTGGTGCACCAACCACTCGGCGGCGCTGTGCTCGTCGTGCACCAGCCCGTGATCGATGGCGGCCTCTAAGCCTTCGGAATACGAGAAGCCCCCGATGGGCAGCGCGGGCGACGCCAGCCAGATCAGTTTCAGCAAGGGGGGTGTGGGCGACGTGTCAGTCGCAGACACGCTGGGCTCAGTGCGCATGCGGGTGGTCGTGGTCATGCGCATGGCCAGCATGCGCGTGGCCCTGGCTGCTGTAGGCGCCACCTTCTGGCTCGAACGCTTCTTGCACGGTCACCACGGTCATGTGCATGGCGCGCAGCATGTCGGCCAGCACATGGTCGGGTTCGATTTTGAGGTGGTCGGGTTGCAGCTCAATGGGCACATGGCGGTTGCCCAAGTGGTAGGCGGCGCGGGTGAGGTCAAACGGCGAGCCGTGCTCGGTGCAGGCGGTGATGCGCAGCACTTCTTGGGGGGCAGCCAGCACGCGAATCAGCGAGCCGTCTTCGGCCACCAGCACATCGCCACCGCGCACCAAGGTGCCGCGTGGCAAGAACACACCCAAGCCGCGGCCTGACGAGTCGGTGGCGTCAAAACGGCTTTTTTGCCGTACGTCCCAGTCGAGCTCCACCGTGGGCGCACGTTTGACCAAGGCAGAGGCCAAGCCTTTGCCACCCGAAATGCATTTGGAAATTTGAAGCATGTGTTTGAAATTAATGCGTTGCATCAGGCTGAAAAACACGAATGCGTGGTGCGATCGTTTTTTCAAAATTTTGTCTTGCGACACGTTCGTCGTATTCGCTTTGTAAATTGAGCCAAAAGCGAGCTTCCATGCCGAAAAAATGACCTAAGCGCAGTGCTGTGTCAGCGGTGATGGGACGACGCCCGTTCACGATATCGCTGATGCGACTGGGGGGCACATCAATGTCTGCCGAGAGTTGACGAGCCGTCAACCCCATAGGTTTGATGAACTCTTCAGAGAGCACTTCACCCGGATGAATTTCAGGAAGCAATTTGGTTTTTGGCATGACGTTTACCTGAGAGCGATTCAGTGGTAATCCACGATTTCGACCTGATGTGGCCCGTTCTCAAACCATCGAAAGCAAATGCGCCATTGCGCATTGATGCGAATGCTGTGCTGTCCTTTTCGATCACCTTTGAGGGCTTCCAGCATATTACCGGGTGGCACCCGAAGGCTTTTTAAATCAGTAGCGGCATGCAAGATCAACAGTTTGCGTCGGGCCACTCGTTCTATGTTGGCAAATCGCGGTACTTGCTGGCTGGCAAATAAACGCTCTGTGTCGGCACATAGAAACGAATGGATCATGCCTTGATAATATTCTGTATAACAGAATCTGTCAATCAGAACAAAAAGTAACGTTGGGTCATGGGCAGGCTCACCGCTGGTTCGCAGGTCAGCAAGTGACCATCGGCGCGCACCGCGTAGGTTTGGGCATCGACTTCCATGCGCGGCGCATAGTCGTTGTGGATCATGTGGCGCTTGCCCACGGTGCGGATGTTTTTCACGGCGCTCAAGGTTTTGTGCAAACCAAAACGCCCGCCAATGCCTGCGGCCAAACCCGCTTGCGAGACAAAGGTGAGCGAGCCACGTGCCAAGGCGCCGCCATAAGCACCAAACATGGGGCGGTAGTGCACCGGTTGGGGTGTGGGGATGGATGCGTTGGGGTCACCCATGGCGGCCATGGCAATGAAACCGCCTTTCAGGATGACGGCGGGTTTGACGCCAAAGAAAGCGGGTTTCCAGATCACCAGGTCGGCCCATTTGCCCACTTCGATGCTGCCCACTTCGTGGCTGATGCCGTGCGCAATGGCGGGGTTGATGGTGTATTTGGCCAAGTAGCGCTTGACGCGGAAGTTGTCGTGGCGTTCTGAGTCGCCTGGCAACTTGCCGCGCTGCAACTTCATCTTGTGGGCGGTTTGCCAGGTGCGGATGATTACCTCGCCCACGCGGCCCATGGCCTGGCTGTCGGAGCTGAACATGCTGATGGCACCCAGGTCATGCAAGATGTCTTCGGCCGCAATGGTTTCTTTGCGGATGCGGCT
>CAIMWY010000008.1 GCA_903845315.1 uncultured Burkholderiales bacterium | reverse complement strand
GTGATGACCACCGTGGCGCATCGGGTTTAAGTCACAACAAGGATTGGCTTCGCTCTACCAATCGTTGCGTGGCATGCGCCAGCATTGGAATTTGCTCATGCGCCTTGGTGAGCGCCATGTGCAAGGTATCCATGCGGTCCAGGTATTCGTGAACCATGAGGTTGCGCAACTTTCGAACAGCAAGCCACTGATCTGCGCTTGAAATCAAGCCTAACTTTTCTGCGCGGTCTAAATTTTCTAAAACGGCCCCGGGCGCCTCTTGCATCGCCTTCATCCACGCAGGCAGGTATTTATCCCCCAACAAATCTTGCAGTCGCCCAAAACGCGCCACAAACGCGTCCACACGCTCAGCGAAATCAATATCGCGCATTTTTTCTGTCAAGGTTTCAACGGTCCACTCCTGTGCGAACAGTCTTTGGTCAGTTTGCTGCAGGTGCTCAAGCTCAGACAGAGCTGTGCGCATGAGCACTTGCAGCCTTTCGCGCTCACCTTGGGTCAGTTGGTGGCTAAATGATTCGTCAGATTTCGTCATCAAATCAACACGCCCACAGCCAGCGCCACGCGATCGATCGAGCCTTGTTCTTGCCCAAGCTCAAGCAGGCGGACATCAACTTTTCTGCCCTCCAATTGCCTCTGCAAATGAGCCGCAAATTGCGCACTTTCCCAGACAGGGTTATCCAACTTGCTAGGCACACTGATGTGCAAATCAATGTCGCCGCCCTTGGCCGCGTCATCCGTGCGAGAACCAAACAAACGCACGCAAGCGCCATCCCCCCAGCGGGCCTTAGCAGCTTGGGTGATGGTTTGAATGGCTTCGGGCGTCAGTCGCATGGGTTTGATCTTAGGTCGGGCAGCCAACTCGGGCAAGGCCATCGCTCAAGCCTCTACCACCTCAAAGCTGGTGGTGATGTCTGCGGTTTTGCCCAGCATGATGCTGGCCGAGCAGTATTTGTCGTGGCTCATGGCAATGGCGCGTTCCACCGCGAGGGCTGGAATGGCTTTGCCAGTGACGGTGAAGTGCATATTGATTTTGGTGAAGACCTTGGGGTCCACGTCGGCACGTTCGCTGGTGAGTTTGACGCTGCAACCGCGGACGTCATGGCGGCCGCGCTTCAAGATGAGCACCACGTCATACGCGGTGCAACCGCCCGTGCCCGCCAACACGGTTTCCATGGGGCGTGGCGCCAGGTTTTGGCCGCCGTTGTCGGGCTTGGCTGTATCGGGCGCGCCATCCATCGCGATGACGTGGCCACTGCCGGTCTCGGCCACAAAGCCCATGCCTGAACGGGTTCCGCTGTGCCCGGTCCAGCTGACGGTGCATTCCATGTGTAGTTCTCCTAGGGTGGCAACTGAGTGATTCAAAGAGCAAGAATTGTCAGCCAAAACCAGCAGCGCTTTGAAAATCTGATTACACTGTGGGCTTGTCTCCTCCACCCTCAAAAGTGGATTTAACCCCGAGTCGCAAGACTCGGGGTTTTTTTATGCCCGCTGCTGCTGGGCAGCCTGCAAACAAGCGTCGATCACCTGTTGGCGCATTTGGTTGCGCCGACGCAGTTGCGAACGTTTGCTCGACGCCACTTCACTCTCAGGTCGGGGCTCCCAGTGCAGTGGCAGCGTCCAGTGCGCGGGCGACAACGCTTGTTCGGCGCCCAGTTCTTGCCACAGCGCGTCGTAGCTGATGCCCACCCGCTGCGACAAACTGCCATAGCCCGCATAGGCGTGCCCACGGTCGCTCACCCCCACCAGCCCCGCCAAACCCCAGCCTTGCGCCAAGCCTTGCAGCGCGTTGAGTAAGACGCCGCTGGGGCGGGTGCGCTCCATCAGCTGGGTGAAGTCTTTCACCAAGTCTTTGCCTTCTTGCGAACCCTGCACATTGCCCACGACCAGCACCGGGGCTGCGGAGTCGCCGCCCAACAAGCGATGCGGCAAGACGCTGAACGCGGCGCGCATCACGGCTTGGCCATCGAGCTCCAAATGCAACTCCAGCTCGCCCTCGCGACTCAAGGCGCGACCAGGGCGCAGCACGATGCGCACTTGGCGTTCCTTGAGGGTCCATTCGCACAGCGTCCAGAGGTGTGCGGCATACAAGTCCAGCACTCGGGCTGGAGTCAGCGTGTGCGAGATCCAATCGAAGTGCGCCATTTCTGCTTGGGCGCGTTGTTGGGCGTCCAAGCCTGTCCACACATAGGCACGGGTGCAGCGCAGCAACAGCAGCGGGTCGCTTTCAAGCAGCTGGGCCAAACCGAGGTGGTGCAAGTGCGCATGCACAGCTCGGATCTGCGCGCCATGCCACATGTAGCGCAGCCGAAATTTCAAGCGCCGCTTGAAGGTTTGCAGCGCGCCGCCTGAGCCGTCGTCGGTTTGCTGAAAAAAGGAGGCGGCTGTGGGTAGCACTTTGATAAAAATTGTGTTGAAGTAATTGCGTCAGTGTAGTGGCTCAAGCCTGTGGCACTCAGCGCATGCAAGGCGTGACTGCGCTGTCACACACCCCGCATAAGAGACAATCGCGTCATGTCTACCCGTCCCGCCAAAGCCCACGCCCTGACCCCAGCCGACTACCTGAAAAAAATCTAGACCGCCCGCGTTTACGACGTGGCCCAAGAGTCTGCGCTGGAAGTGGCGAAAAACCTCAGCCGTCGTTTGCACAACACCGTGTTGCTCAAGCGCGAAGACCAGCAACCGGTATTCAGCTTCAAGCTGCGCGGCGCGTACAACAAGATGGCGCACCTCACACCCGCGCAATTGAAACAAGGCGTCATTTGCGCCTCCGCAGGCAACCACGCCCAAGGCGTGGCGCTGGGCGCCAGCCGCTTGGGGGCCAAAGCCGTGATCGTGATGCCTGTGACCACCCCCGCTTTGAAGGTCGAAGCCGTCAAAGCCTTGGGTGGCGAGGTGGTGTTGCATGGCGACAGCTACTCCGACGCACACCAACACGCGCTCACGCTGGAGAAGCAAAACGGCATGACCTTTGTGCATCCGTTTGACGACCCCGAGGTGATTGCAGGCCAAGGCACCATCGCCATGGAAATGCTGCGCCAACACCAAGGCCCGCTCGACGCGGTGTTTGTGGCCATTGGCGGCGGCGGCTTGATTTCCGGCGTAGCCAACTACATCAAAGCGGTGCGCCCCGAGATCAAAGTCATCGGCGTGCAAATGGACGACTCCTCGGCCATGATGCAGTCGGTCGCCAAAGGCCAACGTGTCACCCTCACCGATGTGGGCCTGTTCTCGGACGGCACCGCCGTCAAGTTGGTGGGCGAAGAGACCTTTCGCATTTCACGCAAATTGGTCGACAGCTACATCACCGTCGACACCGACGCGGTGTGCGCCGCCATCAAAGATGTGTTTGTGGACACCCGCAGCATCGTCGAGCCCGCAGGGGCACTGGCCGTGGCCGCCATCAAACAGTACGTGGCCGAACACAAAACCAAGGGCGAAACCTACGCCGCCATTTTGTGCGGTGCCAACATGAACTTTGACCGCCTGCGCTTTGTCGCCGAGCGCGCCGAAGTGGGCGAAGAGCGCGAAGCTTTGTTGGCCGTCACCATCCCCGAGCAACCGGGCAGCCT
>CAIMWY010000007.1 GCA_903845315.1 uncultured Burkholderiales bacterium | reverse complement strand
TGGCCAACGGGCGCCGACGAGGGCTCTCGAAAGCCAGCACCTAGGCCGGGCGCTGGGAAGTGAAAAATCTCAGGCGCGCCGGTTCGGAATTTGGCGTCGCGCACTGTCGCTTGTTCAGGGTCGGTGGTTTGAATGATGTCGCCTAAACGCACGGCCAACTCAATGAACTCGGCCACATGAGGCGCGCGCTCAGACTCGTAGCTTTCCAGCAGTTGATCGCTGGTAAGCCCTGCGAGCACGGCCTGTAGTTTCCATGCCAAATTGGCTACATCGCGGATGGCCGCGCACATACCTTGGCCTAGGAAGGGCGGGGTTTGGTGTGCGGCGTCGCCCGCGATCATGAGCCTGCCTTTGCGCCAGCCTTGGGCGATGATGGAGTGGAAGGTGTAGATAACCGCGCGTTCGATGTCTGCGTGCTCTGGTTGGATCCATCTGCTGACCAAGGGCCATAAATGTTTGGGTTTGACCATTTGCGTGATGTCGTCGCCCGGCAGGAGCATGATTTCCCAACGCCGTCGGTTGTCGGTCACGTTGCAGTAGGTCATGGGCCGCTCCGGGTCACACATCTGAACGGTATGGTCTGGCAACGCCGGTGCGCCAGGTTTGAGCAGGGCATCAAACACCAACCAAGGCTGGTGCAGCCCTAAGTCGCGGACCTTGCAATTGAGCAGTTTGCGCACCAGTGAACGTGCGCCGTCGCAACCCACCACATAACGGGCTTGCAAGGTGTGCGGGCGGTGGGTGCGTAAGTCGGTGACTTGCAGCACCACGTGTTCGTCCTGTTCTTGAATGGCGGTGACTTCATGCTGCAAGCGAACCGTGACCAAGGGGTAGCGCGCCACCCCGTCTCGCAGCACCTGCTCAAGCGCAGGCTGGTGAACATAGTGGTTGTTGGCGCAGCCGTGCGGACCCAATGCCGCAGTGCCGCCACGAATCAGCAAGGTTTCATTGCTGGCATTGACGAAGTGCATGCCCTTCATGCCTGGGCGGGTGATCCGGTCTATCTCGGCGCGCAGCCCAAGGGTTTGAAACACCCGCATGACCTCGCCGTCAAAGTGAATGGCGCGGGGTAAGGGGTAAATTTCGGCGTCTTTCTCGATCACCAGCACTGACAAACCCGACGCCCCCAATAAGTTGGCCAAGGTTGAGCCAGCCGGGCCGTAGCCCACGATCGCTACATCAAACAACATCGACTCAGCCTTTCACATAGCCCATGCGCTGCGCCATCTCGGCTTTCCAGGTGGCGCGGCTTTGGTACTTGGGGCGGCTTTGGGCAATGGCGTGGGCGCGCGCCATGATGGCGTCGTCACTCTGGTCCAGGTCGATGACTTCGCGCAGAGGTTGTTCGCAGTACCAAGGCGTGTCCAAGAACACCTCGATGCGGTTGCCCTCAGGGTCTCGAAAATAAATGGAGACGGCATTGCCGTGGGTGGCGCATTGCATGTCGTGCGTGCCATCGGTTGTGAGCGCGTGGTTGCGGATTGAGCGCAGGGTGGCCAAGTCACGAACTTTGAAAGACAGTTGGTTGATTGGGTTAAAGCTCAGGGTGTTGGGCCGTCCGGTGGCCAGTGCCAATTGATGGTGGTCGCCGGGGGCGCGGCTGAGGAACACCAGTTGCACTGCGCCGAGGTCGCCATGGTCGGTCTGCGTAAAGCCCAGCACCTCTTGGTAGTACCGGGTCATGCGTGGTAAGTCTGTGACGTGAAAGCCCATGTGGCTAAAGACCAAGGCGTCTTGCTCTTTGAGAAGAGGGTTGTGGGTCATAGGATCCTCGGGTAAGTACTTAAAAAATAGTCAAATTATCACAATTTGACAAAATGAATGCATTTTATGATCTACCTTTCAAAAAAATCAACCCCTTCGGTTGAAAACAGGAGACAGCTTATGAATTTGATTCGCCGATTGGCTGGCGTGACTGCGGCTTGCTTGCTTGTGTGGCCCTTGGTGAATGCACAAGCGCAGCAGGACTACCCCAACAAGTCGATACGCATCATCGCCCCCTTTCCTACAGGCACAGGCCCCGATGCCAACACCCGCGAAATTGCCTTAGAGCTGAGCAAGGTCTTGGGTCAGCCGGTGGTGGTGGAGAACCGACCCGGCGCCTCCAACATGATTGGCATGGAAGCGGGTGCCAAGGCGGCGCCCGATGGCTACACCTTGGTGATGGGTGCGACCAGTTCTTTGTCGGTGGTGCCGCATCTCTACAGCAAGGTGCCCTACAGCGTGGAGCGTGACTTTGCGCCGATCAGCTTGGTGGGCTTGCTCAACACGGCCTTGATTGCCAACCCAGGCGTGAGCCAAAACTCGGCGCGTGAGCTGATTGCGCATCTCAAAACGCAGCCCGAGAGCATGGCTGCCGCAACTCTAGGGCCTGGTAGCTACTACCACTTGGCCGGTGAATGGTTTGGCTTTGGTTCTGGCACCAAGATCAAGTTCATCCCTTACAACACGACCAGTCCTTATACCGATTTGGTGGCTGGTCAAGTGCAACTGATGTTCGATGCCTTGCCCGCAGCTATTGGCAATGTGCGGGCTGGCAAATTGAAATTGCTGGCCATGACGGGCAAGACGCGCCACCCTAACTTTCCCGATGTCCCTACCTTTGCCGAAGCGGGCTTGCCGGACTACTCGCCCACAGCATGGATTGGCTTGCTCGCTCCGGCAGGCACACCGCCTGCCATTGTGGAAAAGCTTTCTGCGGCCATGCAAAAAGCCACCACCCAAAACCCCGCTTTGATTGACAAATGGCGTTCTTACGGTGGTGAGTTGAAGGCCATGACGCCAACCGAGTTCAGTGCATTTTTGAAAGCCGACTCCGCCAAGTGGGGACAAGTTGTGCGTCAAGCCAACGTCAAGTTGGATTGAGCAGCGCAACGCGAATGGCTGGAAAACGTTGACGCAAATAATTAAATATTTGCGTCAACAACTGTTCTTCGGGGCTCGTTGTAGAAGCACTCCAGACAACTGGAGCCGTTCAACAACCGAAGGGAAACTTTTATGAACAAGCTGATTGCTTCTTTGATCGTGGGTGCTTTTTCTGCTGTTGCGTTTGCTTCAACGCCTGCGCCTTCAGCCGTGAGCTCAACCAGTCCTGTCAGTGCCACAGCTTCTGCCAAGGCTGATGTCAAACATACCAACGTCAAGCCGAAACCTGCAGCCAAGAAAATTGAAGCTGCCAAATAAATAGACCAACTAGTTTATTCTGAGTGGGCGTTGTCCAGCGCTGCAGCACTGGCAATCACCCCGCCACCCAAACACACCTCGCCGTCATACAGGACAGCCGATTGGCCCGGTGTGACGGCCCATTGAGGGTCATCAAAGGCGAGCGCAAGCTCGCCTTTGTCGTTGTAAGTCAAGCGACACGGCGCATCGCTTTGGCGATACCGCGTTTTGGCGGCGTAGCGTCCTGACGTCGGTGCTGTGGGGGCGCACCAACTCAAGTCATTGGCGGAGAGGTGGCCAGACAACAACCAGGGATGGTCATGGCCTTGCACCACGAACAAGGTGTTGTGGATCAAGTCTTTGCGGGCTACAAACCAGGGCGCGTGTTCACCGCTGCCGCGTTGGGCGCCTTTGTCTTTGACGCCGCCAATGCCTAGGCCTTGGCGTTGACCCAAGGTGTAAAAGCTCAGTCCCACGTGGGTGCCGAGTGTGCGGCCCCGTTCGTCTTTGATGGGCCCTGGCGCGTTGGCGATGTAGCG
>CAIMWY010000006.1 GCA_903845315.1 uncultured Burkholderiales bacterium | reverse complement strand
GTCCGTATAAGTCGGATTCTTCTTTAATTCGACGCATCAATTTCTGATGATCGGGAATGTATTGAGGCAATGAATCGTCTCTATCCGCGCCGATATAGGTGCCTTTGTCCTTGAGCCATGGGGCCAAAATTTCCATGTAGTACCCGCTGCTGCCTGGCAATATTTCCACCACGTGACTGTTTGGTAGAACGCCAAAAAATGCCAAGGTTTCGGCTGGGTGGCGAAATGCGTCGCGTGCCACGTTGGCAGGAGATCGGTGCGATGCAGTAAGCAAAGGTCTAAATATTTCTGTTGTGCTGACCTGTGCTGAATTTTGGGCCAAGACAGGCCCACTCAGGCAGGCAAGTAAAGAGACCGCACGACACATGTGTCTAAGAAGTTTTTTCATATAAGTTTTGAGGAAACCTTGGCGTTAAGGGTATTGCCTAGTCATCGTAGCTGGATTTGTTTGTAAAGTATTTGAAATCGTGTTTCATTAAATGAAACATAAGAAACGAGCTGAAACATCACATCCACCCATATGTTGAAAAAAACTGTCACCCTATCATCGTCGTCGCGTGTGAAAGCGGCTACAGGTACGGTTGACTTATCTTTGGATATTTTGGAGTTTTTGGTTGCAAATCGGCGACCTTTAGGCATCACCGATTTGGCAAAAAATTTTGGCTCATCAAAAGCCACAATTTATCGTCATATCCAAGCCCTCGTGAAACATGGATTTGCACGTCAAGATGAAGAAACGCTTCGCTACGAGGCGGGTATCAAACTTTTCATCTTGGGAGAAATGCTGCGCGAGCGATTCAATATTTTAGGTGTTGCCCGCAAACACATGCAGGTGTTGCGTGCAATGACGGGTCAAGCTATTTCAATATCAACGCTTGTCAATGATGAGCTGATAGCACTTGAGTTATTGCAAGGTCACACGATCATCGATTTCGGTGTCAAGGCCGGTACCAAATTGGACTTGCATGCCTCAGCGCACGGCAAGGTTGCGTTGGCATTTGGTCCTGATCATCTGATGGATGCTTGTTGCAGCAAGACCTTCAAATTGTGGACAAAGTCGACGATCAAGACCCCAGCAGATTTGAAGAAGGCCGTGAAGTTGGTTCGAAAAAATGGCTGGGCTACAGCTGCAAATGAAATTGTGGATGGCGTCAATGCCATCGCTTCACCCGTTTTTGATCATGCAGGTAAGTATGCGGGCGCAATTGCAATCATTGGTTCAACTGGACTGATCAGCGCTAAGCCCAAGCCTGAATTGGTCAGTATGGTGATCACCGCTGCATTTGAAATTTCTAAAGCACTTGGAAATAAAGATTTGAAAATTAAAGGGGATTTTTCTTGACTTACTCATTAGCCGTAGACATCGGCGGAACATTTACGGACATCGTCTTGAGAGGTTCTGATGGAAAACTTATCGTTGATAAAACTTTGACGACTCCGGGAGATCTCTTGGAGGGCTTCTTTACAGGAGTCAATGCTGTTCTTGCCAAAGCAAATCTCAAACCGACTGATATTGATGGCGTTGTTGTGCACGCCACGACGGTGGTCACCAATGCGTTGATTGAACGCAAAGGACTGAAAACTGCCATGTTGGTGACCAAAGGATTTCGAGATGTGTTGTCCATCCGCAATGAACATCGCTATGACATGTTCGATCCGCAAATTGAATTCCAGCCCCCACTTGTTCCGCGTGAACTTACTTTTCCGATTGATGAAAGAATGCTGTCTGACGGCACAGTCTTAATCAAGCCAAGTGATGAAGATATCAGTTCTTGCGTTGACGAACTGAGAAAAACTGGAGTTAGCGCTGTTGCAATTTGCTTCCTCAATAGTTACGCCAATGCGGAGAATGAACGATATGTCGGGGAGATGTTACGCAGACAACTGCCAGATATTTTTGTATCTTTATCGTCAGAAATAGCACCACAAATTAGGGAATATCCCCGAGCATCGACGACAGCTATCAATGCTTACACAATGCCAATTTCTCAGCCCTATCTTGAGGCCTTGGCGAAGAGACTTAAGACTGAAAATTATCCTAATGATCCCTTGATCATGCTGTCTTCCGGTGGAATTATTGGAACTGACGTTGCCGGTAAGAACCCTGTGCGCATGATTGAAAGTGGTCCAGCTGCTGGGGCGCTTGCTGCTAGTCATTACGCAAGTGTTTTGGGTTTAGATCGCCTGATGTCTTTTGACATGGGGGGCACAACTGCCAAGGCATGCTTGATCGAAGAATTTAAACCCTTGATCACGGGCTTGTTTGAGGTCGATCGGCGTTATCGCTTCAAAGAGGGCAGTGGCATGCCTGTGACCATTCCTTCGATTGACATGATTGAAATTGGCGCAGGCGGAGGCAGCTTGGCGTTTGTTGATGACTTAGGTTTGCTCAAAGTTGGTCCAAAGAGTGCCGGCGCTCTTCCTGGTCCTGCTTGTTATGGACGAGGGGGTACTGGTGCGGCTGTGACGGACGCAGATTTGCTCTTGGGATTGTTGGACCCCGACAATTTTCTAGGCGGAGATATGAAACTTGACCTGCAGGCCAGTCACGCCGCCATCGGACGCCTGGGCGATCAGCTTGGAACAGATGTCTACACAGCTGCACGCGGTATATACAGAATCGTGGCTGAGGCGATGGCTGGTGCTACACGTGCACATGCAACCGATCGCGGAATTGATTACCGTGGATTGTCTTTGCTTGCATTTGGTGGCGCGGGTCCTGTCCATGCATGTCAGGTTGGTTCATTGCTGCAAAGTAAATCTGTGATTTTTCCTCCTCAAGCCAGTGTTTTGTCAGCGTTTGGTACTTTGGTGACGCCTGTCCGACTGGATTTGGTGCGAAGTGCATTGGGTTTGCTTCAAGCCACTGATTGGCAAAGGGCAGATAAGTTGTTCAACGAAATGTCTGAGGAGGGTTCAGGTGCGCTGATCGCAGCAGGTTGCAGTCCAGATCAAGTGAACTTGGTATTTGGCGCAGATATGAGGTATTTGGGGCAACAGAACGAAGTCACTGTAACTTTAGATTTTGACCCACGGGTCCATCACGATTTCAGTCGTATGCAGTCGGCTTTTGAAGCTGCTTATAAATCACAGTACGGATTTAACCCTACGCATGTGCCTACCGAAGTGGTCAGTTGGCGGCTAACGGCACGAGGACCTCAGATTCCGTTTCATGTGGCATTACCTGTCGCTAAGACGCCAGGGAAACCCAAAAGTTCTCGCCCTGTTCATGTGTGGGAGACAAATCAAATGGTTCCTGTGTACGAAAGAAATTCTTTGGCTGAGGGCCAACAAATTGATGGTCCTGTCATCATTGAAGAGCGGGAAACAACCATCGTTATCTTGCCCGGATGGACTGCACACGTTGATGCATTTGGTTGCATCGTCGCCAATTTAAAGGATTGATCATGGATGGAATTGAACTGGAAATACTATGGTCAAATTTGATCAGTATCGTGAGTGAGCAAGCCAAAAGTTTGCAGCGTATTGCCTTCAGTCCTATTGTTCGGGAGGCCGGTGATTTAGCGAGTGCATTGTTTGATGCGCGTGGGCGAATGGTGGCGCAAGCGAATACCGGAACACCTGGCCACATCAACTCTCTTGCTGCAGCAGGTGGTCATTTGCATCGAATTTTTCAGGGGCAACTTGAAGCTGGAGATGTCGTGATCACCAATGACCCTTGGCTTTCAGCGGGGCACTTTTTTGATATCACGCTGCTTTCTCCCATCTTTAATGAAGAAAAGCTCATTGGCTACATTGGCTCAACCATTCACCACACAGACATTGGTGGATACGGCATTGGTGCCGGTGCGCGTGATATCCATGAAGAAGGCTTGTGGATTCCACCATTGAAATTTTTCGAGCGTGGTGTACCCAATAAAACAATTCATGATGTCATTCGTAGCAATGTCAGAACGCCTGATCACGTATTTGGTGATTTAGCTGCGCAAGTCTCGAGCGGTCGGTCCGGCGGAGACTTGTTGTTGGCAATGTGCAAACGCTACAACCTTCCGGATATTGAGGTTTTATCTGATGAAATCATCAAACGATCTGAGGAATCAACACGTGCGGAAATTCGAAAACTCAAGGCAGGAACTTTCCACGGCGAGAGCCGCTTTGATGTGCCAGGGGGAGAAATCATTACGCTGAAAACCGCTGTGACGATCGATGTGATCAAGGGTGAGATCACCATTGATTTCGCAGGCAGTTCTGGACCCAGTGCAACAGGCATCAACGTGGTGATGAACTACACCCATGCGTATTCCACGTTTGCCATTCGCAGTTGCTTGAATCCTGATCTTCCAAATAACCATGGCAGCCTTGCACCTATTGTGGTGACTGCACCCAAGGGTTCTATCGTCAACTGTGAGTATCCAGTTCCAGTGAATGCTAGGCATGTGGTGGGTATGTATGTGCCAATGCCAATTTTGAAAGCATTGCATCAAGTCATTCCTGATCGGGTACTGGCTGAAGGCGCTGGGGCGGTGTGGACGATTCAAATTCAAGGAAAGAGAAACAATGGGGAGCCTTTTACCTCCTCAATGTTCAATTACTCCGGAGGCATGGGGGCAAGAAAGACAAAGCACGGTCCAAGTGCAACGGCTTACCCAACGGGTGTCGGCGCTGTTCCGATTGAGATCATGGAGGCTGTCATCCCAATCGTGTTTGAACAAAAAGAGTTGCGCATCAATTCGGGTGGCAACGGATTGAGTCGTGGGGGGGATGGACAGACCATCAAGTTCCATATGCGAACTTCTTATCCTTGGCTTTTGAATGCGGTTCCTAGCCGACTTCAAGAGGGCCCCGAGGGTCTTGACGGCGCAGAACCGGGTGCTGCCGGGAGTTTCTCAGTTGATGGTAAACCGTTCAAAGAAGCTCGGAAAACACAATTGCAAGCCAATGCAGTGGTGATGCTCGAAACCCCGGGTGGTGGTGGATTTGGTAAGTTGTTGTAAATTTAAAACAGGAGACAAAGATGAAGCTGATAAGTTATCCCAAACGTCTTGGCAGTCTGCTTGGTGCAGCATTGCTCTTGACCTTGTCAACACCGTTGATGGCAGAAAATTACAAAATTGGTATTTCTGCAGGTTTGACGGGTTATGCCGCAACGGTTGACCGTGCTTGGAGTGATGGTGTCAAACTTGCTGCAGAGGCCATCAACGCCAAAGGCGGTATCAAGGGCCGAAAAATTGAGGTCATTGTTGAAGACAACCGTTCAGAACCTCAAGAGGCTGTGGTTGTGTATAGAAAAATGATGACCAGTGATAAGGTCGACATTTTTGCTTCGGGTTGCGTTTCTGCTGGAAATTTTGCTGCTGCTGCTTCGGTGGTGAGGGCGCAGATTCCTATGGTTCTGTGTTCGATCTTGCCAGCCAAAGAAGAAGAAGTGAAATGGGCATTTAGTACGCTTCCACCCGCACGTTTTGAAGTGGAACGTCGACTCGAATACCTACGTGACAACACACAAATTCGCAAGATTGGTGTTTTGCATGATCCTTCGCCTTATGCCAATTTACAAAAAAATGTGGCAGAAAAATCAGCTGCAACGTATGGCATTCAAGTTGTCAGCATAGAACAATACAAAACAGATGATCCTGATCTTTCTGTTCAGATTGGAAAAATGAATTCTGCCGGTGCAGGGGCTATTTTAAAAATTGGCTTAGGTGGTACCACGTTGACCACAGCTAAAAATATCAAGCAACTTGGTTTACCAACACTGTTGCTAACAAGCCTTGAAGATTTGAACGTGTTTAAACCTGTCTCCGATGTTCTAGGGGATAAGTTTTTCTTTGTTGCAGCCCCAGCGCAAGTGCCAGACGCTCTGCCTGATGGCGCATTAAAGAAAAGCATCACTGATTTCCTCGCGCCATGGAAAGCTAAGTACGGCGATCGCGACCCCAATTGGGCTGGACGTGGATGGGATGCAGTGTTCCTTATTCAAACTGCAATCATGAAATCTAATTCCTTTGAAGGTCCCAAAGTTCGCGACGCACTTGAGAACGTCACTGACTTTCAAGGGACAGCCGGTGTCTATGACTTTGGGCCTACCAATCACCAAGGCGTTATCAAAAATCCGTTGTTCTTGGCAACAATGAACGGCTCAAAGGTAAAGATCGTCAAGTGATTAACATGCCCGATGCGGTTCTAGAGGTTCATGGTTTGACTGCAAACTATGGACCTATTGAGGCCTTGCACCCGACTGATTTGCATGTCGGACAAGGCGAGTTGGTTGCGATTCTGGGGCCCAATGGCGCTGGTAAATCTACCTTGCTCAGACGAATCGTAGGGCTTGCCACTGGTGCAGGAGTCGTTAGTTTTGAAGGGGCCCCATTGCCTAGCGCGGACCCATCGGCGTGCACCATGCGCGGTGTCGTTCTTGTTCCAGAAGGTCGAGGTATCTTTGGAGCAATGACAGTTTCAGAAAACTTGGACTTAGGTGCATACCTCTGTAAAAGTAAATTCGAAGTTCAGCACCGATTAGATAAAGTTTTCCAGTTGTTTCCTCGGTTGAAAGACCGACAAAGTCAATTGGGCGGTTCTTTGTCAGGAGGTGAGCAGCAAATGTTGGCCATAGGTCGGGGCATGATGGCAGCCCCGAAGTTGTTGCTGCTTGATGAGCCATCGTTGGGCCTTGCTCCTAGATTGGCCGAGGAAATATTTGTCACGCTCGGAGAATTGAACAAAACTGGCTTAAGTGTTTTGTTGGTTGAGCAAAAGGCTCCATTGGCGTTGAAGTTGGCCAATCGAGCTTACTTGTTGTCTGTTGGACAGGTCGTGAGCGAAGTTACACCTGACCAAATTCGTTCACCGCATGATCTCGCGAGAGATCG
>CAIMWY010000005.1 GCA_903845315.1 uncultured Burkholderiales bacterium | reverse complement strand
GTGGGTCCGAGGTTTTGCACAATGCTTTTCATACCTCGGTAACCATAGCCTAGCCCCAAACGCGCGGCAGGCATGCGGAATTTAGAGACCGGGCTGGCGTAACGCAAATCGCAACTCAAGGCCAAGCCCAAGCCCCCGCCATAGCAAATGCCGCTGATCGCTGCAATCACGGGCACACGGCAACGCGTGATGGCGTCTTGCGCTTGCGCCACGCTCTGGTTGTAGTGCGCCACCGACGCCTCGGAGTTGCGCTGGGTTTCAAACTCACTGATGTTGGCGCCTGAAACAAAGGCCTTTTCGCCCGCGCCACGAAGAATCACCGCACGCACGTCGAGGTTGTGTTCGATGGCGTCAAACGCCTGCTTGAGCGCAATCCACATCGACAAACTCATGGCGTTGTGACGCTCGACATCGTCGATGGTGACGGTACTCACGTGAGCCTCGTGTGTGACATGTACAGCCCCCATGCTCAAACCACCTCTTGTGTATGAAATTGTTGAATCTCTGCGTCCGAATAGCCGGCTTCTCGCAGCACCTCATCGGTATGTTCGCCCCATCCAGGTGCGGGCGCCACAACATGGGACGGTGTGCGCTCTAAAACCACGGGTTGCGTGATGTACGCAATTTCTTTGCCAAAGTTTGTCATCAAGGTTTCGGTCACTTTGAGGTGTTTGACTTGTTCGTCTTCAAACACCTGCGGCACCGTATAAACCGGCCCGGCAGGTACCCCCACTTGGTTGAGCAAATCAACCCAATGCTTGACCGTGTTCTTTTTGAACTCAACCGCAATTTGTGCATTGAGGCGTTCACGGTGTTGCACGCGCAAGGGCTCAGTTTGAAATTCTGGGTCAGCATACCAGTCGGCTTTCTCCAGCGCATCACAAAAGCGTTTCCAGTTGCCTTCTCCCGAAGCACCTAGGTTGAAGCATCCGTCATTGGCATCGAACAAGCCCATGGGCGAGCTGGTGGGGTGGTTGTTGCCCACTTGCACCGGCACATCGTCGTCGTTGAGGTAGCGCGCCATTTGAAAATCCATCATGGCGATTTGCGAATGCAACAAGGAACTGTGCACCCACTGCCCCTTGCCCGACACTTCGCGCTCCAGCAAGGCCACCAAGATGCCCAGGGCGCAGTACAGGCCGGCACTCAAATCAGCCACCGCCAAGCCAGCACGAATGGGCCCGTGCTCGGGCGCCCCCGTCACGCTCATCAAGCCACCCATGCCCTGGATGATTTGGTCAAATCCCGGGCGCCACGCATACGGCCCGTCTTGCCCAAAACCAGAGATGCTGGCCAAGATGATGCGTGGGTTGACTTTGGCCAGCGACTCGTAGTCGAGGCCGAGTTTGTTTTTGACGTCAGGTCGCCAGTTCTCCACCACCACATCGGCCTCTGCCACCAAGCGCATGAGCACTTCCATGGCACCTGGTTTTTTGAGGTTCAGCGTCATCGAGCGCTTGTTGCGGTTGATGTTTTGAAAGTCGCCGCCCTTACGGTTGGCTGCAAACATGGCTTCGTTGGGGTCCACACCCGGAGGGGGCTCGACGCGAATCACATCGGCACCAAAGTCAGTCAGGATGCGCACGCAGTTGGGGCCCGCGCGCACGCGTGAGAGGTCGATCACTTTGAAACGGGCCAGTGCGCTGGAGGCTTGAATTTTCGGCATGAGCTCAGGGATTCCAAAAAATAGGAGGCACCTGCTCGGCAAAGTCGAGCAAGCGGTGTTCGGCAAAAGGTCGCGCCAAGACCTGCACACACACGGCACGGCCGCGCGTGTCGCGTGCTATCGGCAGATTGAGTGCGGGCAAGCCCAGGTAATTCACAAAGCCCATGTAGCGGTGCATGGCAAACAATGACGCGCGGTCAAACTCGGCATGGCCCACCGTCACTGCTGCCCAGTCGGGCACGTGATCTGCCAAGGCGGGCACGATCAAAAATTCAGTGTCGCTGAAATGGCGCGTCACAAAGTCTTGCAACAGCGCAGCTCGCGACTGCAGGGAGGCTTGGTACCAAGCCTGCGGCAGCCCCAAACCCATCAGGCCAATGGCTTGCACACTGGGTTCGGCTGAGCCAGCCAGCAAAGTCGCATGGTGGGTGCGCGCAGTCTCGAACAACAGCACACGCTGCGCGTGGCGGTTGAGAAGATCAAACTCGTCCGCCATGTCGAAGGACGTGACCGGCGCATCGAATTGAGAGGCCCACGCGCGAATGGCATGGGCCACGCCAGGCGTCACACCATCTTCAGGCAACCACAGGTGGCAACGCGTCACAGGGCTGGCCACCGAGCGCGGCAACTGGGGGCACAACGCAGACCAGATTTCACGCGCGTCTTGTGCATAGCGGCTCAAGATGCCCACGCTGTCAAGCGACGGTGCCAGTGGCGCACAGCCTTGGGTGCTGACCGCACCATGGGTGGTTTTGAGCCCAATCAGGCCACAGGTTGCCGCCGGTATGCGCACCGAACCTGCCGTGTCGGTGCCCAGAGCTGCGTAGCTCATGCCAGCTGCCACAGCTACGGCAGAACCGCTGGATGAGCCGCCCACCGCAGCCCTCTCATCGAGCGGATTGACGCAGCGCACAAAGTGCTGGTTTTGCGAGGTGGCGCCACACGCGTGGGGCGCCATCACCAAGGTGGCCCATTGGCTGGCACCGGCCTGCTGCAAGGCAAGCAACGCAGCAGCAGCCGGTACGCCCGCCTGCGCGTGACCGAGGCCCACACCACATCCGGGCAAACGGTCATCGAGTTGAAAGATATCTTTGTGTGCCAAAGCGATGCCCGCCAATGGCCCCACCCCTGCTGCTGCGACTGGCAGTTCGTCAACCACGCAAGGGCACTTGAGGTTCAAACGTTGCCCGCGCTCTACTTGAGCCAACAGCGCGTCTTGGGATGACATCGCCCCTGCACGGATGTGCGCTTGAAGTTGCGTCATGCGCGCGGGCAATTCAAACACCGGCACACCTCTTGAGCACCACATCAAAGTTCGCATCCAACTCAGGTTTGACCGATGAGGTCGCCGAAGTCTGTAAACGCGCCAAGCCTTTGGCAGTGGCCTGAAGCACCGCCGCAGACGGCACATACCCTTGGTCAGCAAAGGCATGCTGCGCCAGTTGGATGAAGTCTGAAGGTTGCTCAAAAGCGGCTGGCATACGGTGTTGTGTGGGTCAGATGGGGTTTGGTTGTGTATATTTATAACCGAGTTTTGGTATTTTTAGACCACAATTGAAATATCCACATCACCTTCGGGACACCATGAAAGTCAGCGACCAAATCAGACTGCGCATCGAATCGGCCATTGCATCAGGCGAGTTGTTGCCGGGCGACGCCATCGACGATGTGGCTTTGGCTGGCCACTACAAGGTGTCGCGCACTCCAGTGCGCGAAGCCCTGCTGCAGCTGCAAGCACAAGGCATTTTGAGCAGCACGCCGCGCGGAGGCTCGATGGTGGCCAAAATGAACTTGCAGCAGTTGCTGTCCTTGTGGGAATTGCTGGCTGAACTAGAGGGCATTGCCGTGCGCTTGGCGTGCGAACGCATGAGCAACGACGATACCCAGGCCCTGGTCAAGCTGCACCGCAGCAGCAAAAAATTGGCCGACAAAGAAGACATGGACGGCTGGCAAGTGGCCAACTTAAAGTTTCACGAACTCATCTATGAGGGTGCGCGCAATCCCTTCTTGCGCCAAGAAGTGTTACGCATTCGCTCGCGCACCGGGGTGTACCGCCGGCATGCATTTAGCGCTTTGGGACGCATCAAGTCGTCTTACGATCAGCATGAAAAAATCGTCAGTGCACTGGAAAAACGTGATGCCGAAGCCGCTTCTTTGTGCATGGCCGATCACATGCGTCCGGGGCGAGACTCCAAAACACTCAACGACTTCATCATGAGTTTGCCGCGTGAGTTGCTGGCGGTCTAACCCAACGCCAGCGACACGGTGCAGCCGTATGCACGGCGCATCGCAAGGCTAGTTCCACGACGCGGCAAGCGCGAAAAGCCCTTAGTATTTTTCGGCCAGCACGCCAAAGCCTGGCAACGGGTCTTGAATGCCGAGTCGGCGCAAGGCCAACCAATACGTGGCCACATTCACCCCGATCAAGGGCTTGCCAAACGCGGCTTCGATGTCTGGCGTGAGCGCGCTCACCGGCAGGTTGGTGCCCACATGCACAAAGGCGTCCACCCCAGCCACGTTCAAGGTCTTAAAGCCTTCCATGATGTGCTCGGGCGTGAACTGCGCCACCGAAATCGGTCCCTTGGCTTTCAATCCGTGGTTGACCACCACGTCGTACCCGCATGAGACAAAGAACTCTTGGATCAATGCGTCTGCCGGCGGCCAATAGGGCGTGAGCACCGCAATGCGCTTGGGGTCGCCAATGGCTTTGAGGCCTTCGAGCACGGCCATCGACGGCGTGATGAACGGAATGCCCGCGAGGTCTTCAAGTCGCTGTTGTTCGGCCAGCGCACGTGCACGGTCCCCGCGAAATGAATGGATGGAGTGACCATGCGCCACGGCATGGGGCTCGCAAGGCAACACCAAACTCAAGGCCTCTTCCAAGTTGCCTTTCTCCGTCTCCAACGCCTGGCGGTAGGCCTGCATGTCGTCGTAAGGACGCACCGGCAACAACATCCGGCTCACATGGTTGGTCACCCCTGCGGGGCGCATGGCCTCCATCTCGGGTTGGACGATGGTGTTGGTGGCGGGCACGATGACAGCGATCTTGGCGCGTGTGGCCAAGGCATCGAGGCTGGTGGTAGGTTGGCTCATGGGGGCTTACTCCATTTTCAAATTGGCGGCTTTGGCGGCTTCGGACCAAATGGCGATGTCGGCACGCAAAGTGTCTGCGAATTCTTTGGGTGTGCTACCAATCGCATCGATCCCCATTTGTTGGAACTTGGTCTGAGTGCCTTCAGAGGCCAAGGCTTCTTTGACCGCATCGGCTAGACGTGTCACCACCGAAGAGGGGGTACCCGCAGGGGCCATCAGGCCATTCCAGGTGACGGTCTTGAAACCCGGAAAGCCCGATTCGGCAATGGTGGCCACCTGGAGCAACTGAGCAGCGCGTTTGTCGCTGGACACGCCAATGATGCGGATGTTGCCGCCGCTCACGTGCGGGTACAACTCGGAGAAGTTGCCAAAGTACATCTGCACATTGCCCCCCAACAAGTCGGTCACCGCTGGGGCACCCCCTTTGTAGCTGATGTGGGTCATGTCCAATTCGGCACGTTTGACAAACAAGGCCGCCGACAAATGCGACACACTGCCCGAGCCACCCGACGCGTAGTTGTACTTGCCAGGGTTCTTGCGCATGAAGGCAACAAACTCTGGCAAGTTGTTGGCGGGCACCGACTTGTGAATACCCATCACAAACGGATTGCTGCCCACGTTGCTGATGGGAACCAGATCTTTCAAGGGATCGAAGTTGGTTTTGCTGATCACAGGCAACACGGCCATCACCGGCATGGCGGCCAACATCAAGGTGTATCCGTCTGGTGGTGCCTTAGCCACAAACTCGGCAGCAATGGCGCCACCCGCACCCACCTTGTTGTCCACCACCACAGGTTGGCCCAGACTTTGGGTGAAGCGCTCGGCGATGACGCGGGCAATCGAGTCGGTGTTGCCACCTGGGGCAAATGGCACCACGATGCGAATCGGTTTTTGAGGCCAAGCGGGTTGCGCTTGAACGGTGGCCACCATGGCGAACAGTGTGAGGGTCACAAGCGTGGTGAAGAATTCGAAACGTCGCATCAATCGTCCTTGCGTCATGGGTTAAAGAATGGCGTTGGCGCGGGCGATGCTGTTGACCATGGAAGAGTTCAACAAAAAGGCACGGGCTTTGACGGGATCGGCACAGGTCTCCTCCAACTCGCGGATGCGTTGCGCACGTTGCTGCGGGTCTTTTTCTTCTAGGTTCTTTTTGTTTTTCACCGACAGCTGTTGCACGTACTCCATGTTCACGGTGTGGCGTTGGCGGTGGTAGCGGTCGAGCAGGCTGTTGTCGGCCTCGCCTTGCACCACCTGAGTCAACATGGCGCCTAGGCTCATGGCATCGTGGATGCCGCTGTTCAAACCAAAACCACCCAAAGGGTTGTTGACATGGGCGGCATCTCCCGCCAACAGCACACGGTGCTTGCGCAAATTCACCGCCACGCGCTGGTGCACGCTGTAAATGCTTTGGTGCACCAAGGGGTACATCACCTCAGGCGCTGCACGCGTGAGCCGCCGGATGGCATGCTGCGCATAGGGGCCGGCCATCGCCACGTCGTCAGGCACCTCTGGCGCTACAGGCAAGGTCATGCGCCACAAACCGGGCGGCCCCATATCGGGCATTTTGAACACAGCCACCCATTGCTCGGGGTCGCTGATGTAGGCGTTGTCGGTGTATCCCAAGGTGCCAAAGTCAAAGTTGGTGCTGATCACGCTGTAGCGCTCAGGCCAGGTGTAGCCGGCAAATTCAATCTCTGCTGATTTACGCACCTGACTGCGGCCACCGTCTGCCGCCACCAACCAAGGCGTGCGCCAAGTGGCCGCGCCGTGTGGTGTGGCCACGCGCACCGTCACGTCGTCGGCGTTTTGCATGAGCGACTCGAAGCGGTGGTTGAACAGCACCTCCACGTGTGGGAAGGCTTTGAGCTTGTCCATCAACAGGGGGGTCAAGCGGTGCTGTTCCAAATGCAAGCGAAAGGGGTAGGGGGTGTCGTTTTTGAGCAGCCCCAAGTCCCACTCGGCCACCAGGCCATGGGCCAGGTCACACGACTGCCAACGCGGCACCTGAATACCGAGCGCCAACATGTCGTCGGCCACACCGACTTGGTGGAGCATCTCCAACGTGGGTGAGTGAAACGTGCCAGCGCGCAGATCTTTGGTCAAGCCAGGCTCTGCCTCCAACACCACGCACGAGACACCGCGTTGTGCCAGCACCAAGGCCGTCAGCAAGCCCACGGGGCCCGCGCCTGCAATCATCACCTGCGCATTTGGCTGTTCCAGCATGCCTACCCTTTTTAAAAATCATCAGGTCAACGCGGCGCATGCTAATGGAAAAGAAAAGCCCCTGACATGTAAGCAGTTCCAGAGGTGATTCAGACTGAACCAACTGGAGCAGGGACTCAACCCCGCGCAGCGTTCAGTACATCGCGCGTTTGCAAGGCCACACGACGCGCGGCTTGCGTGTAATCGGCGCCCGACGAGGCATACAAGATGGCACGCGACGAGTTGACGATGATGCTGCCCGGCACATAGCCCCGAGGCCCCGACATGCCCGCTTTCACCGTTGCCGCTGCATCTCCCCCTTGCGCACCCACGCCCGGTATCAGCAAGGGCAGGGTTGGCGCTAGGGCACGCACGCGTTCAATCTCTTTGGGATAGGTCGCACCCACCACAAGCCCAAGTTGACCGTTGAGGTTCCAGGGGCCTTGGGCCAAACGCGCCACGTGTTCGTACAGCAAGGGTTGGCCTTCGACCGAAGCCAAGCGTTGGTTTTGCAAATCATCACCGCCGGGGTTGGAGGTACGGCACAACAAGAAAGCGCCCTTGTCGTGGTGCTTTAAATAAGGCTGCACCGAGTCAAAGCCCATGAACGGGGACAAGGTGACCGCATCGGCACCGTAGCGCTCAAAGGCCTCAATGGCGTACTGCTCGGCAGTCGAGCCGATGTCGCCCCGTTTGGCATCCAAGATGATGGGCACTTGGGGCGCGACACGGCGCATGTGTTCCATCAAGCGCTCCAACTGGCCTTCGGCGCGGTGCGCCGCAAAGTAGGCAATTTGAGGTTTGAAGGCGATGGCCAAGTCGGCTGTCGCGTCCACGATGGCGGCACAAAAATCGTAAATTTTGTTGGAGTCGCCCTTGATGCTGTCGGGGAATTTGGTGGGCTCTGGGTCCAGGCCCACGCACAGCATGGAGGCGTTTTGGCGCTCGGCGCTTTGAAGCATGTCAAGAAAATTCATAGGCCCATTTTAGGAGGGCCGCGGACGGGCGCACCTTGGCAGTGAACGCTTGATCAAGTGCGCCCGCGCAACTGCGCCATGGCCAAGCACAGATCGGCCCAGACCTTGGCTTTCTCAGGCAGGTTGCGCAGCAAATACGCCGGGTGGTAAGTCACCACCACCGGCACGCCTTGATAGCTGTGCACTTGACCGCGCAGCTTGCCCAGCGGCGTGTTGTCAACCCCAGGCACGCTGTGCTGCAACAACGACTGCACGGCAAAGCGCCCCATGGCCACAATGATTTTGGGTTTCAACAAGGCCACTTGACGCTGCAAGTAGGGCTCACACTGCGCCACCTCTTCAGGCCTGGGGTTACGGCTGCCCGGTGGGTGGCACTTGAGCACATTGGTGATGTAAACGCCCCCACCCTCAGGTCCCGCTTCAGCGCTACGCGACAGGCCACAGGCCCGCAACATGTTGTCGAGCAACTGACCGGCTGGCCCAACAAAGGGCTGGCCTTGCAGGTCTTCGTTTTCGCCCGGTGCTTCGCCCACGATCAACCAATCGACCTGCGGCACCAGGCCTTCTGGTGCAAGGGCACCCGCACCGAACACCGTGTGGTGGCGCGTGCTGCACAAGGTACAGGCTTGGCAACTCGACACGGTGCGGTGCAAAGTGGCCCAGTCCATCTGGTCCAGGCCGTCGGGGCGCTGAACCACGATAGGCGCCGTGACAGGAGACGCCGCCAGTGCAGCAACATGGGCGGTGACAACGCTGGGCATACGCGGCAATGGCGTTGTTACGGCAGGCGACGCTCGCATAGCTTGCGCTGGGTCCGCGGCCACCACCGCTTCAAGCACGGCTGACGACGGCGCCGCCTCTGGCGCCGTCAAGGGCGACCACACACGCACGTGCATCTCAGCCAGCATGGCGCGTTGACGGGTGTCGAGGTTCAGGGCCATGGGTGCCAAGCTCACAACTTCAAGGACATCACCACCGCGTCTTCGCGGCGGTTGTGATGATCGGGGTAATAGTTTTTACGCTCACCCACACGGCGGTAACCATAGGCCTCGTAAACCTGCATGGCGCGCACGTTGCTCGCGCGCACTTCAAGCCACAACCAGTGCGCTCCACGACCACGCGACCACAGCGACAGCGCATCGAGCATCAACCGCGCCCAACCTTGGCCTTGAAACTCCGGTGCCACCGTGATGTTGAGCAAGTGCACTTCTTCGACCCCCTCCATGGCCACGAAGTAGCCCAACAAGGTGTCGTCGCCCATAAGGGCTTGCAGTTGGTAGCCCGCTTGCATAGAGTCCACAAAATTTCCGCGCGTCCAAGGGTGGCTGTAAGCGCTGTGCTCCACACGCAGCACGGCGTCAAGCAACGCTTGGGACAGCGGCTCTAGACGGGCTTGGGGTTGCAGCACAGCGCTCATGGTGGATCAGTGTTTGGGTGAGGGTGGCATTGTCGATCAAGCCACAGGAGCCAGCGGAGCGACGGTGACCACGGCCTGTTGCTTGGCCAGCATGCGCTCTTGGGTGGTTTGCGCCACTTTGTCTCGGATGTACAGCGGCAAGGC
>CAIMWY010000004.1 GCA_903845315.1 uncultured Burkholderiales bacterium | reverse complement strand
GTAATGGCGGCACTGATGACAGGCATAGTTAAAATACTTTCGCGTACGGTGTGTACTTTTTCTTCGTTGCTTAAGTGTACGAACTGCGCACACCTAAACTTTCCTAAGTTACAACACGTTGAAAATACTGTATTCTTAAGTTTGTTGTTAGCGTTGAAAATCCGCGTGTCACTGGTTCGATTCCAGTCCAGGCCACCAGATTCACCCCGTAGCATCGCAAGAAGCTACGGGGTTTTTCTTTGAGCCAACTGTCTTTGCAAATAGACTCCATCGCATTGGCGCAGGCTGTTTGGGCCTTTGAAGGAGCTTGGATGAAGAACATCGCGGTTGCTTTTCTATGCCTCATGGCGTGCATTGGGCAAGGCCCGACCCATGCCCAAAGCGGTCAATGCGGTTTCATCCATGACCCCAACCTTCAAGCGCAGTGCCGAGCCAACTCTGGCGGTGGTTCGGGCCAGTGTGGGTTCATCCGCGACAACGACATGCAGGCCTACTGCCGTGCCACCACAGGCTCAGGCAGCGGGCAATGTGGCTTCATTCGAGACAACGACTTGCAGGCCATGTGTCGTGCCACCACCGGGATGGGTTCAGGCCAGTGCGGCTTCATCCGCGACAACGACTTGCAGGCCTACTGCCGCGCATCCACAGGCAGTGGCAGCGGCCAGTGTGGGTTCATTCGCAGCAATGACTTGCAGGCCATGTGCCGAGCTTCGACGGGTGGTGGCTCAGGGCAGTGCGGTTTCATTCGCGACGCAGACATGCAGGCGGCGTGCCGAGCCAAGTTTGGATAAGCACGCCCTGCTCAGCAGGTCGAGTTTGCGCGCATGGCGTCAACAGCAAGGCGTTCACTTGTACTTGCGAACCAAGCCGGTGTAAGTATCGAAAGCGCTTTTGGCAGCCGCATTTTTGTTGATGATCTCAGTGGCCGTTTGATTCACGGTTTTCGAGAATGTGGCGGCATCGTCGGCCGACAGGCTGATCAATTGGCCGCCGTTTTGCGTCCACACATCGCGTGAGCGTGTGATGTCTTGCACGCCGAACTCATTGGCCGCAGCTTCAGATTTGGCGGCCTCTTCCATCACGATGGCGCGCAGATCAGCGGGCAATTTGTTGAGCCAAGCTTTGTTGCAGGCGATCACCACAATGAGGGGCCACTGGGGCAGCTGGGTTTGGTACTTGGCCGCATCGTAGAACTTGAGGGCCGAGAACACGGTGCTGGCCGCGATGAATCCGTCGATGGCGCCGTTTTGCAGCGCGGGCATCACTTCAGACAGAGGCATGGGCACCGGGGAACCGCCCAACTTTTTGATCGGCTCCATTTGCAGCGGTGTGCTCAAGACGCGAATTTTTTGGCCATTCAAATCAGCCAAGCTTCGGATGGGTTTGCGCGACACCAAGTTTTGTGGGCTGTGCATGAACACCGAAATGCTTTCAATGCCACGGTTGCCCCCAAAGCTGAAAATCAGCTTGCGCATCTCGGGGTCTTGGAAGGCCTTGACGGCATGCGCGGTGTCGTTGATGACGCCAGGCACATCAAACACTTCAAAGCGTGGGTCTAAGCTGGTGAGAAAACTCGACGCTGTGGCAAAGCACTCAATCGTGCCCATGGCGGTGCCCTCCACCATGCGCGGAATGGCGCCCAACTGGCTGGCTGGGTAAAGCTCCACTTTGATTCGGCCACCGGTGCGGGTTTCGACCGCCGCTTGAAATGACTTCATCCAAAAATGCTGCACATCGTTGATGGTGGCCGCCGCAACTTTCATGACGATTTGGTTTTGTGCGTTGACCTGCAGCAAGGGGCCGGCGGCGACCGTGCCCGCTGCCAGTGACAGCAAGTTGCGGCGTGAGAGGTGTGTGTTCATGGGTGTCTCCTGTTGTGATGTGGGAAGGTCTCAATAAATCCAGCGCACCATGGCCAGCGACAGCCATGGGATGTAAGTGATCAGCGCCAACGCGATCAAATAAAGGTAGATGAATGGCACGATGCCCCGGTAAATCACGGGCAACGGAAACCGAAACAGCGATTGGGTGACAAAGATGTTCAAGCCAAAAGGTGGGTGAAACATGCCAATCGCCAAGTTGGTGGTGATGACGATGCCAAAGTGAACCGGGTCGATGCCCGCTGCTTTGACCAAGGGCATCAGAAGAGGCGTGAGCACCAAGATGGCCGACAAGGGGTCGATGAAACAGCCCACCACCAAAAACAGCACATTGAGGGCGAGCAAGATCATCCAAGGCGTGAGCTGCCAGCCGCTGACCACATCCACCAAGGTGGCGGGTATTTGGTTGACCGTGAGCAACCAGCCAAACACATTGGCACAGGCCACGATCAGCAAAATTTGGGCGGTCAAGATGACGGTGCGCGAGGCGCAGCCCACGATGTCGGACCAGCTCATGTCCTTGTAAACAAAGCGCGCCACAAAGGCGGCATACACACAGGCGAGTGCGGCTGATTCGGTGGGTGACACAAAGCCACCATAAATGCCGCCCAAGATGATGAAAGGCGCACCCAGTGCCCATGTGCCGCCCGCCAGCGCGTGCAGAAATGCCGGCAGGGAGAACGGGTGCCCATCAGAGATGTTGAGCTTGCGTGCCACCCACACCACATACACCGCCAAGATGGCGGCAATGACCAAGCCAGGAATCACCCCAGCCGCGTACAGCTTGGGCACGGATTCGGACGCTGCAGCGGCATAGATGATCAGCGGCACCGAGGGCGGAATGATGATGTCGATAGCACCCACGGCCGTGATCAGGCCGGCGCGAAAGGTGTCGGGGTAGCCGCGCTCTTTGAGAGGCGGCAGCATCAATTGCCCCACGGTGGCCACCGTGGCTGCGCTGGCGCCAGACATGGCACCAAAGATGGCCGCTGTTCCCACGGTGGTCAGGGGTAGGCTGCCACGCACCGAGCCGATGCCCGATTGCAGAATGTCGACGATGCGTTTGGCCACACTGCCGCGCCCCATCAACTCACCCGCGAAGATGAAAAAAGGAACCGACAACAGCGCAAAGCTGTCGACGGCGCCAAACAGCGTTTGGTGCAAGGCGGCAAGCGGCACACTCATCACGAACAGCACGGTGACAGCTGAGGCACTGAGCAGCACCAAGAAAATGGGCATGCCCAAGAGCAACAAGACCACGGGCAGCAGGGCGAGTGAGTAGGTCATGGGCGAGTGGATGAGCCGATGCGCTGCGTGATCAGGGTTTTGAGTTCAAGAAGGCTGCACAGCAGCATGCCGAGAAAGCCGACCACCACACTGATGTGCGGCAACCACATGGGAATTTCTGCGGCGTCGCTTTTTTGCTCCATGGTGTAGATCTGGTGGGTGAAGTCTGCAGAGACCCCAACCATCAAGGCGCATGCGGCCAGCATCAGGATGACTTCGCCCAGATGGCGCCACCAAGCCAGTCGAGGGCTCAGAGACGCGGTGAGCACGTCCATGCGCAAATGCGCGCGTCTCATCGCCGCAATGGCTGCACCCACAAAGATCAACCAGATCATGGTGAAGACTTGAACTTCATCGGCGCCCACGATGGGTGTGCCGGCGGCATAGCGGCCGACTGCACTGGCAAAGTTGAGCACCACCACCAGGATGAAGATGACGCCCGAGATGCGTTCGAGACGGTCCAGCAAGCGATGAAAACCCAAGGACGGAGGGTGGCTTTCTGCGGCTTGCGGTGCGTCTGGGCTTGAACCTGTGTCGGTGTGGTCAGTCATGTCTCATTCTGGGAAGTGGGGGCGCTTGGGGCATTTCAGCATGGGCAGTATGGGCCAGGGTCAGTACTGGCCTTTGGGTTCGAGGCCGAGGTGGTATTGCCCCACCATGGAGGAGACAGCGTCCCAGTTGAGGCTGATGTGGCGAGCGATCATGTTGGCATCG
>CAIMWY010000003.1 GCA_903845315.1 uncultured Burkholderiales bacterium | reverse complement strand
TTCAAGTGCATCCCATTGAGCCGCACCAAACCTTGTCGCAAATGCTGCACGACGGCGAGTTGGATGCGCTCTACACGGCGCGCATGCCCTCGTCGTTTTTGAAGGGCGATGGCAAGGTCAAACGTTTGTTTGAAAACTATCCCGAGGTGGAGCGAAGCTACTACCGCGAGACGGGCATCTTCCCCATCATGCACACCGTGGTGATGCGTCGAGAGGTGTACGAAGCCAACCGCTGGATTGCCCAGTCCTTGACCAAAGCCTTCATCGAAGCACAGCGCCACACCTATGAGGACTTGAAAGACACAGCGGCCCTCAAGGCCATGCTGCCTTGGTTGACGGCCCACGTGGATGAAACCCAGCGCGAATTTGGCGACGACTGGTGGCCTTATGGTTTGGAGAAAAACATCAAAACGCTAGACACCTTTACGCGTTACCACCACGAGCAAGGCTTGTCACCACGCAAACTCGATGTGCATGAGCTGTTTGCCCCCGAGTCGCTCGAAGCATTCAAGATCTGAGACGACCTGTCTTGGAAGAACAAAGGCCGCATTTGCGGCCTTTGTTCTTCCAAGCTTAGCGCTTGTGACTCAATCGGCTCTGATGCCTGCGTAGGCTGCCACCCTTGCCCAGCGCACCAGCTCGGCACGCATGAAGTCGGTGCCTTCTTCGGGGGTGGTGAAGAAGGCTTCAAACCCCAGCTTGTCGAACTTGGCTTTCATCTCGGGTGTCTTGCCTACTTTCACAAATGCAGCGTTGAGTTTTTTGATCACTGCAGGCGGCGTGTTGGCCGGTGCATAGACCGCAAACCAGTTTGAAAACTCTGCGCCCTTGTAGCCCAGCTCCAGCAGCGTAGGCACATTGGGCAGGGCCGGATAGCGCTGCGGAAAAGCCACGGCCAGTGCGCGGATACGCCCTTGTTGGATGTAGGGCAGGGCGTTTTGCAGGGGGCTGAACATGTAGGTCAGTTGCCCGCCCACCAAGTCGGTCATCGATTGCGATTGGCCTTTGTAGGGAATGTGGTTGGTCTTGGTGCCTGCGAGTTGGTTGAACAACTCAGCATGAAAGTGCTGAGGGCTGCCCATGCCAGCAGAGCCAAAGTTCAATTCGCCGGGATGGGCTTTGGCCAAGTCGACAAACTCGCGCAAGGTGTTGGCTTTGACCGAAGGGTGCACCACCATCACCACGCCGGTTTGACCAATCAGGGTCACGGTTTGCAAATCTTTCAGCAGGTCGTAGGGCAGTTTGTTGAACACGGCCACATTGGTGGCAATGGTGGCGGGCGAGACCAGCAAGGTGTAGCCATCGGGCTTGGCGCGTGCCACCATTTCTACGCCAATGTTGCCGCCTGCGCCCAAGCGGTTTTCAACGATCAGGTTTTGCCCGAGCTCTTCGCCCGCCTTTTGACCCAAGGTGCGGGCCAGCAAATCAGTGCCGCCGCCGGCTGCCACAGGCACGATCACCTGAATGGGTTTGTTGGGAAAGCTTTGTGCACTGGCCATACCCAGCATGCTGCCTAAAACTGCCGAACACAAAATTTTTGAATAAATACGTTTCACCATGTCTCCTTGGGGGCTGTCTTGAGTGCGTGCAGCCATTACGATTTACGAATCTTTTGGAGGATATCAAATGGTTTCGCAAGTTTTGTCAGATTTGGTGGTGGCTAACCACATCTTGGTCAACGAAGGCGTGCTTGACGGCTTTGGCCATATCAGTGTGCGTGACCCCAGCAACCCTGAGCGTTTTTACATTGCCCGCAGCATGGCGCCTGCCTTGGTGACGCTGGAAGACTTGGTCTCTGTCGACCTGGACGGTGGGGTGCACGACGCCCAAGGCCGCCACACCTATGTGGAGCGCTTCATCCACAGCGAAATTTTCCGCGCTCGGCCTGAGGTGATGTCCATCATCCACAGCCACTCACCCGCCGTGATTCCGTTTGGTGTGACCGGTGCGCGTCTGCGTCCCATCTGCCACATGAGTGGCTTCTTGGGTGGGGTTACGCCCGTCTACGAAATTCGCCACAGCGCAGGCGAAACCTCCGACCTGCTGATTCGCAACCAAGCCCTGGGCGTGTCGCTGGCCCAATGCTTGGGACAAGCCAATGTGGCCCTGATGCGCGGCCACGGCAGCGTGACCGTGGGCACATCCATCCAACAAGCCGTGTTTCGTGGCATCTACACCGAGAGCAATGCGCGCTTGCAAGCAATTGCGGCGCCCTTGGGCGAGATCACCTTCTTGACCGATGCCGAAGCCCAAGCCACCTCTGACATGAACGACCAGCATCTGGACCGCCCATGGCAAATGTGGAAGCGCAAGGCCTTGGCCAACCCCTTCTGATCTGAAGGTTGTCACGGGGTTGGCGCAGCCCCGGTTGTCTCTAGAATGACTTTTTTCTTGTCGTTACTTTGAACTGGAGCCAACTCATGAAGAAGCAGTTATTCGCCTTTGCCCTGGCCACCTTGGTGGCCGCTGGCGTGCAAGCCCAAGCCAATGACACCATCGCCAAGGTCAAAGCCTCTGGCAGCGTGACCATGGGCGTGCGTGACTCCTCGGGCGCTTTGTCTTACACCTTGGGGGATGGCAAGTACGTCGGCTACCACGTTGAAATTTGTCATCGCATCTTGGACAACCTCGAAAAAGCTGCTGGCAAAAAACTTGAGGTGAAGTACCTGCCGGTTACGTCACAAAATCGTTTGCCCCTGGTGCAAAACGGCACGGTGGACATTGAGTGTGGCTCGACCACCAACAACCTGGCACGCCAAAAAGACGTGGCCTTTGCCTTCACCACCTACGTGGAAGAAGTGCGCATTGCGGTGCGCGCCAACTCAGGCATCACAGCCATTGGTCAGTTGAATGGCAAAAATGTGGCCACCACCACGGGCACCACCTCGGTTCAATTGCTGCGTAAGAACGAACGCGCCACGGGCGTGGACTTCAAAGAAGTGTTTGGCAAAGACCACGCTGACAGCTTCTTGCTGTTGGAGTCGGGCCGTGCTGATGCATTTGTGATGGACGGTCAAATCTTGGCCGGCAACATCGCCAACAGCAAGTCGCCCGCAGACTTCAAAATTGTGGGTGAGGTGTTGAGCGTGGAGCCCATTGCCATCATGCTGCGCAAGGATGACCCTGCGTTCAAAAAAATGGCAGACGACACCATCAGCGCCCTGGCCAAGTCGGGCGAATTGGCCAAGCTCTACGACAAGTGGTTTGTGCAACCCATTCCACCTAAAAACATCCGCTTGAGCATGCCTGCCAGCGAAGCCAACAAAGTTGCTTGGGCCACGCCCAACGACAAGCCGGTGGAAGAGTACGCCAAGAAGTAAACACGCGCCTTCTTTGTAGATCGCAAGCCAACCCCAGCAACACAAGGCAAACCCATGGCACTTGATTGGCAGGTCTTCTTAGAAGACGACGGCGGCGGACGCACCTACCTCGAGTGGATGTTGGACGCCTGGGGTTGGACCTTGTCCGTGGCCGGCAGCGCTTGGCTGGTGGCGATGGTCGTGGGTGCCCTGATGGGCACCCTGCGCACCTTGCCGCCCGACCATGCGCTCAACCGCAGCCTGATACGCCTGTCCAATGCGTGGGTGGAATTGTTTCGCAACATTCCACTGTTGGTGCAAATCTTCCTCTGGTACTTCGTGCTGCCCAAAGTGTTTCCGGCCATGCAGCAGGTGCCGGGCTTCGCGTTGGTGGTGCTGGGTTTGGGCTTTTTCACCTCGGCGCGTATTGCCGAACAAGTGCGTGCGGGCATTCAAGCCCTGCCACGCGGACAGCGCTATGCGGCCATGGCCATGGGACTCACCACCTGGCAGACCTACCGTTACATCCTCTTGCCCATGGCGTTTCGCATCATTTGGCCGCCTCTCACCAGTGAGTCGATGAATTTGTTGAAAAACTCGTCGGTGGCTTTTGCAGTGTCGATTGCCGAACTCACCATGTACGCCATGCAAGTGCAAGAAGAAACCTCGCGTGGCGTGGAGGTGTATTTGGCAGTCACAGCGCTCTATGCGGCCTCGGCCTTTGCTGTCAACCGAGCGATGGCGCTGGTGGAGCGCCGCCTGCAAATCCCGGGGCTCACCGTGGCTACCGCCTCAGGCGGGGGGCACTGAACATGGGTGGCCTTGATCTCTCGTTCCTCGATTGGGACATCCTGAGCAAATTTGTCTCCAAGGGTTTGGTCTTTAGCGTTGAGCTCACCATCGTCGCCACCCTCGGCGGCGTGCTGTTTGGCACGGTGCTCGCGCTCATGCGTTTGTCGGGCAACAAGTGGCTGGCTACGCCGGCAGTCATCTATGTCAACGGCATGCGATCCATCCCGCTGTTGATGGTGATTCTTTGGTTCTTCTTGCTGATCCCATCTTTGATTGGCCGCCCCATTGGTGCAGAGCTGTCAGCCACCATCACCTTTGTGGCGTTTGAGGCGGCGTATTTCAGCGAGATCATGCGTGCTGGCATTCAGTCGATCTCACGCGGGCAGGTGTTTGCAGGTCAAGCCTTGGGGCTGACCTATGGACAGAACATGCGCTTGGTGGTGTTGCCTCAGGCCTTTCGCAACATGCTGCCGGTGCTGCTGACGCAAACCATCATCTTGTTCCAAGACACCTCGCTGGTCTATGCCATTGGCGCGTATGACTTGCTCAAAGGCTTTGTCACCGCCGGCAAGATTTATGGCCGTCCTGAAGAGGCTTACCTGTTGGCCGCTGTGGTGTATTTCGTCATTTGTTATGGCCTGTCGGCCTTGGTGCGACGCTTGCAAGCGCGCATCGCCATCGTCCGTTGAGCCTGGAGAAGCCCTGTGATTGAACTCAAAAACGTCTCCAAGTGGTACGGCCCTGTGCAGGTGCTGACTGACTGCTCCACCACCATCCAACGCGGTGAAGTGGTGGTCGTCTGCGGTCCCTCGGGCTCGGGTAAATCTACCCTCATCAAAACCATCAACGCGCTCGAGCCGTTTCAGCAGGGCGAGATTTTTGTCGACGGCGTCGCCGTGCACGACAAACAGACCAACCTGCCCAAGCTGCGCAGTCGCGTGGGCATGGTGTTTCAGCACTTCGAGCTGTTCCCCCATCTGTCGGTCACCGAGAACCTCACCATGGCACAAGTCAAGGTGCTGGGACGCAGCGCCGAAGAGGCCCATGCCCATGGCCTGAAATACTTGGAGCGTGTGGGCTTGATGGCACACAAAGATAAATTTCCTGGGCAACTCTCAGGCGGTCAACAGCAACGTGTGGCCATCGCCCGCGCCTTGAGCATGGACCCGATCGTGATGTTGTTTGACGAACCCACCTCAGCCCTTGACCCCGAGATGGTGGGTGAGGTGCTGGATGTGATGGTCGACTTGGCCCATGAAGGCATGACCATGATGTGCGTGACCCACGAAATGGGCTTTGCCCGCAAGGTCAGCAGTCGGGTGATCTTCATGGATGTGGGTGGCAAAATTTTGGAGGATTGCTCCAAAGACGAGTTCTTCAATCATCCCGAGAACCGCCAGCCCCGCACCAAAGAATTCTTGAACAAAATCTTGCAGCATTGATCGAAGACAATGGTGGGCATGACGCAAGAACTCACCATCACCCGCCCTGACGACTGGCACCTGCATGTGCGCGACGGCGCTGCTTTGAACACCGTGGTGCCCCACACCGCTGCTGAATTTGGCCGGGCCATCATCATGCCCAACCTCAAGCCACCCGTCACCACCGCGGCCCAAGCCTTGGCCTACAAACAGCGCATCCTGGCTGCTGTGCCACAAGGCATGAAGTTTGAGCCCTTGATGACGCTCTACCTCACCGACAACTTGCCTGCTGACGAAATCGCCCGCGCCAAAGACGCGGGTGTGGTGGCCGCCAAGCTCTACCCCGCAGGTGCTACGACCAACAGCGATGCCGGTGTGACCGATTTGCGCAAGACCTACAAGACCTTGGAGGCCATGCAAAAAGCAGGCATGTTGCTGCTGGTGCACGGCGAGGTGACGTCCAGCGACATCGACCTGTTCGACCGCGAAGCGGTGTTCATCGACACCCAGCTCATCCCGCTGCGTCGCGACTTTCCTGAACTGAAAATTGTGTTCGAACACATCACCACCCGCGAAGCGGCGCAGTATGTGGCGCAAAGCGATGCCTTCACGGCCGCCACCATCACCGCGCACCACTTGCTCTACAACCGCAACGCCATCTTCACGGGTGGCATTCGCCCGCACTTTTACTGCTTGCCCGTGCTCAAGCGCGAGGTGCACCGCCAAGCCTTGGTGCAAGCGGCCACCAGCGGTTCGCCCAAGTTCTTCTTGGGCACCGACAGCGCGCCCCACCCGGCGCACCTCAAAGAACACGCCACCGGTTGCGCCGGTTGCTACACCGCGCATGCGGCCATGCCGCTGTATGCCGAGGCTTTTGACAACGCAGGCGCGTTGGGCCAACTCGAAGGCTTTGCCAGCTTTCATGGTGCCGATTTTTACGGCTTGCCGCGCAACAGCGGCACGCTCACCCTGCGTCGTGAAAACTGGACACCGCCTGAGAGCTTTGCGTTTGGCGATGCCGAACTCAAGCCTTTGCGCTCTGGCGAATCGCTGTCTTGGCGCGTGCTCTGACCCCTGCGTCCAGCACCTTTACAGGTGCGGTGCTGGCCGACATCGATTGGGCACAACCCTGGTTCGCGCCCTGGCAACACCCCGGTAAGCAGGTGGCCCAAAACGCGCTGCGCTGGCACAGCGTGGCGCAAGCGCTGAACCATCTCAGCAATGTTCAATCAAGCGCAGCACAGACCAACCAAGCCCCGCGATGCAGCGTGAGCCCAGGCGCAGCCGAGCGAGCAGGTGACGAACCCGCCATCCAGTTCGTCGCCCAGTCCGAGCTGCCCGCCACCCAAGCCTACGAAGACTTCATCTTTCAGCAAGGCCGCGTGCCCACGCGCGATGGCTTGCACGACTTTTTCAATGGGCTGTGTTGGCACCGTTTCCCCATGGCCAAACAGCGCCTGAATGCGCTGCAAGCGGCCGAGATTGCGCACCAAGGCGTGGGTGCGACGCGTGGCCCCGTGCGCGATGCCTTGACCTTGTTCGACGAAAACGCCGTCTTGCTGCAACTGCCCGATGCGCTGTGGCAAGCCCTGCAAGCGCGTGACTGGCGCAGCTTGCTGGTGGAGCAACGCGCCCAATGGCAAG
>CAIMWY010000002.1 GCA_903845315.1 uncultured Burkholderiales bacterium | reverse complement strand
CAGCCCCGCGATGGATTTGACCGGTGTGCGCCTGCAAGACGCGGTGATTCAGGTGCTCAGCCACCCGACTGTGGCGAGTAAGCGCTTTTTGGTCACCATCGGCGACCGCGCTGTGGGTGGCCTGACCCACCGTGACCAAATGGTCGGTCCTTGGCAAGTGCCGGTGGCTGACTGCGCGGTGACTCTGGCCGATTACCAAGGCTTCAAAGGCGAAGCCATGAGCATGGGCGAACGCACGCCCTTGGCCGCTTTGCAGGGCCCGGCGTCGGGCCGCATGGCCGTGGCAGAGTCCATCACCAACCTGCTGGCCGCCCCCATCGAGTTGCCCCGCGTCAAGCTCAGTGCCAACTGGATGGCCGCCTGTGGCGAGCCCGGAGAAGACGCTGCGCTCTACGACACAGTGCAAGCCGTGGGGCTGGAACTGTGCCCCGCCTTGGGCATCTCGATCCCGGTGGGCAAAGACAGTTTGTCCATGCGCACCCAGTGGCGCGAGGGTGACACCACGAAAAAGGTCACCTCACCGGTGAGCTTGATCGTCAGCGCGTTTGCATCGATCGCCGACGTGCGTGGCACGCTCACCCCCCAACTCAACGCCACCGAAGCAGACACCACCCTGGTGCTGGTGGACCTGGGCCGAGGCCAGCATCGCATGGCGGGCAGCATCTTGGGCCAAGTGCTGGGCCAAGCGGGCGACACCGTGCCCGATCTGGACCACGCCGAAGATTTGGTGCAACTGGTCCACGCGGTCAACGACTTGCGTGCACAAGGAAAAATCTTGGCCTACCACGACCGCAGCGACGGCGGCTTGATGGCCGCCGCCTGTGAAATGGCCTTTGCCGGCCAAGTGGGCGTGGCACTGAATGTGGACATGTTGATCACCGAGGGCGACGGCATCACCGACAGCCGTGCCGAATACGGCGACACCAAGAACTGGACCGCTCAGGTCAGCGCACGGCGCGAAGAGTTGACGCTGAAGGCGCTGTTCAACGAGGAACTGGGTGTGCTCTTGCAAGTGCGCACGTCCGAGCGCAACGCGGTCATGCAAACACTGCGCGCGCATGGGCTCTCCAAACACAGCCACTTTGTGGGCAAGACGCGGCCTGCGTCGTCGGCCATCGCCAAGGGCCAAGGTGATGTCAGTGTCTGGCGCGATGCCAAAGAGGTGTTCAGCGCCCGGCTGGCCGACCTGCACCAGGTGTGGGACAGCGTGAGTTGGAAGATTTGCCAACAACGCGACAACCCCGTCTGTGCCGATGCCGAGCACGCCAGTGCGGGCGACCCGCTCAACCCCGGCCTGCATGTGCATCTGCCTGAGGGCGTGTGCGACAACGTGGCAGCACCGTTCATCCACAGCGCCAAACCCAAAGTGGCTGTGCTGCGTGAGCAGGGCGTCAACTCGCATGTGGAGATGGCCTATGCCTTCACCGAAGCGGGCTTCGAGGCCTACGACGTGCACATGACCGACCTGCAAACCGGGCGTGCCAAGCTGCAAGACTTTCAAGGCTTGGTGGCCTGTGGTGGCTTCAGCTATGGCGACACCTTGGGTGCTGGCATGGGCTGGGCACGGTCCATCACCTTCAACCCTGTGTTGTCTGAACAGTTCCAGCAATTTTTTGGCCGCCCCGACACCTTTGGTTTGGGCGTGTGCAACGGCTGCCAAATGTTTGCCGAATTGGCCGACATCATTCCGGGCACTGCGGCCTGGCCACGCTTCACCACCAACCAGAGCGAACGCTTTGAAGCGCGTTTGTCGATGGTGGAGGTGTTGCCTTCACCCAGTTTGTTCTTGCAAGGCATGGCCGGCACGCGTTTGCCCATTGCGGTGGCACACGGCGAGGGCTATGCCAACTTCAGCCAACGCGGCGATGCAGCCAGCGTCATCTCCGCCATGCGGTTTGTCGACAACTTTGGCGCGGCGACAGAAACTTACCCGTTCAACCCCAATGGCAGCGCAGGCGGCCTGACCGCCGTGACCACCGCCGATGGCCGCTTCACCGCCATGATGCCGCACCCTGAGCGGGTGTTTCGCAATGTCCAAATGAGTTGGACCGACTTGGGTGCCACAGGCGGCATTGACGCCTTCAGCCTCTGGATGCGCATTTGGCGCAATGCACGCCAGTGGGTGGGCTGATGTTTTAAGATGCTTGCATGATGAAAAAACTTCTGGCTTCTTTGCTGATGGTTTCTGGCGTCTTGGGCGTTTTGCCACTGCATGCACAGACACCGGCCCCGGCTTTCCCCACCAAACCGATTCGCCTGATCGTGCCGTTCCCCCCGGGTGGGGGCACCGACATCTTGTCGCGCTTGGTGGCCACCAAACTGACCGAGCAACTCAAGTGGACGGTGGTGGCCGACAACCGTGCCGGCGCGGGCGGCACCATCGGCATCACCGAGGCCGTCAAGGCGGCGCCAACTGGATATGACCTGGTGATGGGCCAAAAAGACAACTTGGTGATCGGCCCTTGGCTCTACAAAAACCTGCCTTGGGACCCGACCCGCGATCTGGTGGCTGTGGCGCACATTGCCTACACCCCGGTGGTGATTGCCACCAGCGCCAACTCCAAACTCAAAACCTTGGTCGATGTCATCAATGCCGCTCGCAGTGCACCGGGCAAGGTGAGTTACGGCTCGCCGGGTAACGGCACTTCAATCCATTTGGCGGGCGAGTTGTTTGAAAAAGCCGCCAACATCGAACTCAGCCACATTCCCTACAAAGGCTCGAACCCCGCCATGATGGATGCCTTGGCAGGCAATGTGGATTTGCTGGTGTCATCGGTGCCCTCGGCCATGGCGCAAATCAAGTCGGGCAAGCTGCGGCCTCTGGCCGTGACTTCGGCCAAACGCAGCTCCTCCATGCCGGAGGTGCCCACAGTGGCTGAATTAGGCTTCAAAGACTTTGATGTCAGCACGTGGTACGGCGTGTTGGCGCCAGCAGGCACGCCGGCGCAGGTGGTGAGCACCCTCAACACAGAAATCAACAAGCTGTTGGCCAGCCAAGAAGTGCGCGATGCCATCCATGCCCAAGGTGCAGAACCCGAGGCCATGACGCCTGCCAAGTTTGCCACCCTGCTCAAGACCGACTATGCCAAGTGGAAGGGCATCGTTGAGGCCTCAGGGGCTAAGATCGACTGAGGTCGCTGGTTCAACGCGCTGTTGCGGTGGGTCGGGTTTTGTAAAACGTCATCGGTGTTTCAGCCAGTTCGCGCATGCGCTGGTTGAGCACCGATTTTTTCATGTGGCCCACCACATGCATCTCGCAGGGCTTGCAGTCAAAACGCAAGGTGAGCTTTTCGCTGCCGTTGATGAGTGTCAAGGGCTCGGCTTTTACCGTGCCTTGCACGCCCGTCACGCCCTTGGCTTGTTTGGGGCACAAGCTCATGCTGAAACGCACACAGTGCTTGGTGATCATCAGGCTGGCTTCGCCCAGCTCTTCATGGCTTTCGTACGCCGCAGCCACCACCTTCACACCATGCTTGGCATAAAAGCCACGGGCTTTGTCGTTGAAGACATTGGCCAAGTAGGTCAGGGTGTCTTCGGGGTAGCTTGCCGGAGGCTCTACGGGCTGAGCACGGGCAGGGCGTTGGTAGTTTTCTGTGCGGGCCTGCTCGAGCTTTTGCATGGCGTCGCGGCGCAGGACGTTGAGCGACGAGGCCGGCACAAACCATGGCTGACTTTGCGTGAGCTGTTGGTTGAGCACCGAAAAGATGGAGCCCCCAAACTTACCCAGGTGTTCACGTAAGCTGATTTCGTTTCGCACAGCGTCTTTGGCCAGTTCCTTGGCACAACTCAGCGTGGCGGTTGCGCTGTGGCCGTCTTCATCGGTCAAGGTGAGTGAGAAGCCTTGCTCGGTGTCGGTAAATGCGAGCCATACGCCGATGCGGCGCTCACTCGATGTTTTCTCCAAACTACGCACCCAGTCCATGTCGCGGTTGCGGTTGAGCACGGTGCCCGCACGCAAGTCTTTGAAGCCCGCCATCGGGTCTTTGGGAAACACACGCCACACGCCTTTTTTGGCGGTGGTCTCGGCCCGGTTGATGGCCACGCCCACCAATTCTTTGTGCAGGTTGTAGTAGCACAGGCCATCGCCGTTGTGCAGCACCGCGGCTTTGTCAAAGGGTTGCAACTCGATCCAGTTGGGGCCTGTGGTGAGCACCTCGCCCAAAGCGATGCCCGGATTTTTGGGCGAGTCAAAGGCGCCAATGTCTTCTTTGCGCCCTTGTACAAAGTAGTCTGTGAATTCGCGGTTGAAATTCTGGTTGGGGTCGGGTGTGAAAAACAAGGTGGTCTGACCACTGGACGCGCGGCCCAAAGGTGGGCGCATTGGGTCGGTCGAGTGCTCGCGCGCTTCGAGTAATTCGTCGATCAAAACGCGGTAGTGCGCGGTGATGTTTTTGACATAAGCCATGTCTTTGTAGCGCCCTTCAATCTTGAAGCTGCGCACGCCGGCATCGATCAGAGCTTCTAGGTTGTCGCTTTGGTTGTTGTCTTTCATTGAAAGTACATGCTTGTCGTGCGCGATGAAGCGGCCTTGGCTGTCGGTCACGTGGTAGGGCAGTCGGCAAGCCTGGCTGCAATCCCCCCGGTTGGCACTGCGCCCCGTGTGGGCATGGCTGATGAAGCACTGACCGCTGTAGGCGACACACAAAGCCCCGTGAACAAAGAACTCCAGTTTGCATCGCTCGGCATCCAAGTCTTGGTAGATGTCACGGATTTGCGGCAAGGTCAACTCGCGCGCCAACACGACTTGTGAAAAACCCACGTCTTGCAAAAAGCGGGCTTTCTCAGGGGTTCGAATGTCGGTCTGGGTGCTGGCATGCAACTGGATGGGGGGCAGATCGATTTCTAACAAGCCCATGTCTTGCACGATCAACACATCGGCGCCGGCGTTGTAAACATCCCACGCCATTTGGCGTGCGCCTTCCAACTCATCGTCGCGCAAGATGGTGTTGAGGGTGATGAAGATGCGGCTGTTGAAACGGTGGGCTTCTCGGCACAAGCGCTCTATGTCGCGCACCGTGTTGGTTGCGCTGGCGCGCGCGCCAAAGGCGGGCGCGCCAATGTAGACCGCATCCGCGCCATGGTGGATGGCTGCAATGCCGATGTCGGCATCGCGGGCTGGTGCCAGAAGTTCGATTTGATGAGACAGCAGTGACATGGGCCGGATCCATTAAAAAAAAGCGGCCCGCAGGCCGCTTTGTGTTGGGCAAAAGATAGGCTTATTCAACCTTGGCTTTGGCACGCATTTCTTGTTGGAATGTGGCCATGCGTTGTTGCTGCATTTGCTGCACGATTTGCGGCTTGACTTCTTCCAACTTGGGCAACTGGGCTTCACGCACATCGTCCAAACGGATGATGTGAAAACCAAATTGGCTCTTCACAGGCTTGGCCGTGGTCTCACCTTTTTTCAGGGCAGCCATGGCGTCTGAGAACTCTTTGACAAAGTTGCCAGGCGCTGCCCAATCCAAGTCACCACCTTTGGCACCTGAGCCTGGGTCTTTGGATTGCTTTTTGGCCAAGTCTTCAAACTTGCCACCTTTTTTCAAGCTGGCCATGATCGCGTTGGCTTGGGCTTCGGTCTCCACCAAGATGTGGCGTGAGCGGTACTCTTTGCCGCCATTGGCTGCCGCGAACTTGTCATACTCAGCTTTGACATCGGCATCAGTCACTTCAGCTGTTTTTTGGAAGTCAGCGAACAACTCACGAATCAAAATGGTTTGGCGTGCCAACTCAAGCTGGTTTTTATAGTTGTCGCTGGCGTCCAAGCCGCGCTTTTGCGCTTCTTGCATGAAGACTTCACGTGCGATGACTTCTTCTTTGATTTGCGCTTCCACATCGGGTGTGATGGGACGGCCTGAGCGAGCCACTTGCTCGGCCAGTGCCTCCATGCGCGCCTTGGGCACGGCCTTGCCATTGACGATGGCAAGGTTTTGTGCCGACACCTGCAAGCTCACGCAAGCCAACACGGCTGCGGTCACCATGCTCCAAACCATTTGTTTCTTCATGAAAAATCTCTCGATGTGGTTTCTAAAACTTCAATGGCCAAGGCGTGTAAACCTTGGTCTATGTATTCTTGCAGCGCATCATACACAAGCCGATGGCGCGCCACGCGTGCTTTACCTACGAACAAAGGGCTGCCAATGCGAACCCTAAAGTGACTGCCTTGTCTGCTGTCATTGGCACCTGCGTGGCCGGCATGGGCGGCACTTTCGTCGAGCACTTCAAGAAAAGAGGGTGCAAGCTGTTCATTCAAGCGTTGTGACAGCAGCGCCGCAGTGATGGCCATCAAGCTTCTTCCTTTTCGTCTTGCATGAAACGGCTGAGATAAATGCCTTGGACCAACACAAACACCAGCATCAGGCCCAATCCACCAAACAGCTTGAAACTGACCCAAGTGTCTGTGTCAAAGTTGTCTGCCACCCACAAATTCAAAACGCCCATGCCTGTGAAAAATACCGCCCAGCTGTGCAACAACACACGCCATGCGTGGTCGGGCAGGGTGAGTTGGGCACTCATGAGTTGGCGCAGCAAATTGCGCTTGAACAACCAATGCCCCACCCACAAAGATCCGCCCATGAGCCAGTAGAGAACCGTGGGCTTCCATTTGATGAAGGTTTCGTCTTGGGTGATCAAGGTGGCACCACCAAACACCACGATGACACCTAAGCTCACCCACTGCATGGGTTCGACAAAACCGTTCTTGCGCCACAACCAGGCAATTTGTGCCACCGTGGCCACGATGGCCACAGCGGTGGCCGCATAGATGCCATAGGCCTTGAAGACGACAAAGAACAAAATGATAGGAAAGAAATCAAGAAAAATTTTCATGGCAAGTGTTCAATCTTTGGAAACAAAGTCGAGTGAGGCCGAGTTCATGCAATAGCGCAAGCCGGTGGGCGCTGGACCGTCATTGAACACATGGCCCAAATGCGCACCGCACTGGGTACACACGGTCTCGACCCGGACCATGCCAAGGCTGCTGTCACGATGTTCGGTAATGGCCGACGCATCGGCAGCTTGACTGAAACTGGGCCAACCACAGCCTGCGTCAAATTTGGTAGATGAATCAAACAACTTGGCATCGCAGCAGATGCAGTGGTAAGTGCCATCGGCCCAGTGACTTTCGTATTTACCAGTAAAGGGGCGCTCGGTGGCCGCATGGCGGGTGACTTCAAACGCCACCGGTTCAGCTTTTTTGCCAGCCAAGATGTCACGCCATTGGGCGTCGGTATTTTTCAGGGTCATGAGGAGCAACTGATTTCTATGGATGATGCCCATTCTGGCGCAAGACCGGCCCACCCCTCGTACGCGGGGTGTTCGTTGTAGGGGGCATGCAGCAAATCCAGCAAGGCTTGCACCATGCCAAAGTCACCTGCTTTGGCTTGTTGGATGGCCATTTCGCCCAGGTGGTTGCGCAAGATGAATTTCGGGTTGGTGCGCAGCATCTGTTGGCCCACGCTGCGACGATCGGCACTGCCGAGTCGCGCTTCGTACTGGATGCACCATGCATCAAACACCTCGCGATTCACAAACAAATCTCGCACAGGTTCAAACGCATGGGTCAGGTGCGCCGATTCATGCACGGCGTGGCTCAAGCGGCGCCACATCACGGTGAAGTCCACGCTGTCTTGCTGCATGGCTTGCAACAGGGCTTCCACCAAAGCGCGGTCACCGTCGTTTGCATCCGTCAATCCGAGCTTGGCACGCATGTGTTGGTCCAAAGCTTGGGGAAACAAAGTTTTGTAGCTCTCCAGTGCAGCCAGCGCAGGTTCTTGGGCGTCGATCAGGAGCATCAAGGCTTGGCCCAAACAAAACAAGTTCCAGTAAGCCACCTGAGGTTGGCGCGCATAGGCATATCGTCCTGAGGTGTCTGAATGGTTGCAAATGTGGCCCGGATTAAACCCATCCATGAACTGAAACGGGCCATAGTCCAAGGTCAGGCCAAGCACACTCATGTTGTCGGTGTTCATCACACCATGGCAAAAACCCACGGCTTGCCACTGCGCCATCAACCCTGCGGTGCGGCGTGTGACTTCTTGCAATAAGGCTGTGTAGCGTGCCGCGTTTTGCAAGTGCAATAGCTCGGGGAAGTGGGTTTGAACCACATGGTCGGCCAGCGCCTGCAGCTCCTCGGTTTGTTCTGCGGCGGCAAAGTGCTCGAAATGGCCAAAGCGAACAAAGCTTGAGGCCACGCGGGTCAACACGGCGGCGCTTTCGCGTTCTTCACGGAAAACTGGCGTGGGCGAGCCCGTGACGCACAAGGCGCGGGTGGTGGGAATACCTAGTCCATGCATGGCCTCGCTGGCCAAGAACTCGCGAATGCTCGAACGCAGCACCGCACGGCCATCGCCTCGGCGTGAATATGGCGTGGGACCGGCGCCTTTGAGTTGAATGTCTTGCACACCTAAGGGCGTGTTGATTTCGCCCAAGCTGATGGCGCGGCCATCCCCCAATTGCCCAGCCCAGACGCCAAACTGATGGCCGCTGTACACACTGGCGCAAGGTGTGCTGCCGGGCATCAGGGCATTGCCGCTCAGCGCATCCAGCGCCTCTTGCGAACCCCACAGATCGGCAGGTAACCCCAACTCAGCCAACAAACGGTGGTTACAGCCGACCCAATGCGATGGCGCCAAGGCCGAAGGAGGGCAAGGCGTGCGAAACCTTGACCCCAATTGCCCAAAACTCGTGGCCCAAGGCCACTGAGTTGGGATGTCAATGGGCGCAGAGAGGGAGGACGTATTCATAGTTCAAGATTGTCTGGGGAAATCCATAGGCCTGTTTTTCATAAGTCTTCGCAATTCGCTATCAAGTTGTTGGCACAATGCTTTGAGTTAAATAGCACGACCGTGCCAAAACGGTAAACACACAGGAGCTTGCCATGCTGGGCTTGATGCAAAACCAACCCTTGTTGATCTCAAACCTGATCGACTTTGTCGAACGTCATCACGGCGACGGCGAGATCGTGTCGCGGCGCGTGGAGGGCGACATCCACCGTTACACCTGGGGCGGGGTAGCGCAGCGCGCACGGCAAGTGGCCAATGCACTGGATGGTTTCAAGCTCACCATGAGCGACCGTGTGGCCACGCTGGCCTGGAACGGTTACCGCCACTTGGAGTTGTACTTTGGTGTCAGCGGCAGTGGGCGCGTGTTGCACACCATCAACCCGCGCTTGCATCCAGAACAAATTGCCTGGATTGCCAACCACGCCGAAGACCAGGTGCTGTGCTTTGACATGACGTTCCTGCCCATCATCCAGGCGGTGCATGCCAAGTGCACCACCATTCGTCACTGGGTGGCCTTGTGTGATGCCGACAAATTACCAGCCGACAGCGGCATCCCCAACCTCATCAGCTACGAAGCGTGGATTGGCCAACAGTCCAGCAACTACACCTGGCCCTCGATGGACGAAAACTCAGCCTCCAGCATGTGCTACACCAGCGGCACCACGGGCCACCCCAAAGCGGCGCTGTACAGCCATCGCTCCACCATCTTGCACGCCTACGCAGCGGCCTTGCCCGATGTGATGTGCATCTCGGCACGAGACGCCATCTTGCCGGTGGTCCCCATGTTCCACGTCAACGCCTGGGGTATTCCGTACAGCGCGGCCATGACCGGTGCCAAGCTGGTGTTTCCCGGTCCTGGCATGGATGGCAAATCCATTTACGAATTGATCGAGGGAGAGGGCGTGACCTTTGCGGCCGGGGTACCCACCGTGTGGCAAATGTTACTGGGTCACATGAAGCCCGCCGGACTGCGCTTCTCCACGCTGACGCGCACCGTCATTGGGGGCTCGGCGTGCCCGCCTGCCATGATTGATGCCTTTCGCGATGACTACAACGTGGACGTGTTGCATGCCTGGGGCATGACAGAGCTCAGCCCCTTGGGCACGCTGTGCACCTTAAAGAACAAACACCTGAAGCTGCCAGCCCAAGAGCAAATGAAGATTCGCCTCAAGCAAGGCCGCGCCATTTTTGGCATTGACATGAAGATCGTGGACGACGCGGGCCATGAACAACCCCACGATGGCAAAGCCTATGGCGACCTGTTGGTCAAAGGGCCATGGGTGGTGGCCTATTACTTCAAAGGCGAGGGCGGCAGCCCGTTGGTGAAAGACGCCGATGGTGTGGGTTGGTTCCCCACGGGTGACGTGGCCACGATCGACCCCGATGGCTACATGCAAATTACCGACCGCAGCAAAGACGTCATCAAATCGGGCGGTGAGTGGATCAGCTCCATCGACATTGAAAACATTGCGGTGGCGCACCCCGCTGTGGCAATGGCCGCTTGCATTGGCGTCAAGCACCCTAAGTGGGACGAACGTCCGATCGTGGCCGTGGTCAAAAAACCCGGGGCCGAGGTCAGCCGCGAAGACTTGCTCAAGTTCTACGAAGGCAAAACAGCCAAGTGGCAAATTCCAGACGACGTGGTGTTTGTCGACAGCATCCCACTGGGCGCCACCGGCAAGATGCTGAAAACCAAATTGCGTGAACAGCTCAAAGACTATGTGTTGCCGAACCTTTGAGGTGAGGCGGTCACGGTTTAACCGTTAAGGGCATTCCCTGAAGCTTGCTCTTGGCAAATTAGTTAAGCTTGATGGTCAATAAAAATCAAATGGAGACAGAGATGAATTTCAAACAACAACTGGTCAGCTTGGCAGTCATGGCGGCTTTAGGCAGCAATACGTTTGCGCAAAGCGGTGAGACAGTCAAGATTGCCCTGATTGACCCTCAAAGTGGTTTGATGGGACCCTTGGGTTTGAACCAACTCAAGAGTTTTCAGTTTTTTGCTGATACCTTTTCCAAGAGCAACGCCGCAGGCGTGAAGTACGAGGTGGTGGGCTTTGACAACAAGCTCAGCCCCGCCGAGAGTTTGAACGCGCTCAAAGCCGCCATGGACCAAGGCATTCGCTACATCGCACAAGGCAACGGTTCTTCAGTGGCTGGTGCGCTGATTGATGCTGTCAACAAGCACAACGAGCGCAACCCTGGCAAAGAGGTGCTGTTTTTGAATTACGCCGCGGTCGACCCCGACTTCACCAACAGCAAGTGCAGCTACTGGCACTTCCGCTTTGATGCCGACACCTCCATGAAGATGGAGGCCATGACGACCTTCATGAAAGATCAGCCCGACATCAAAAAGGTCTACCTGCTCAATCAAAACTACTCACACGGCCAGCAGGTGACCAAGTTCGCAAAAGAAAACCTCAGCCGCAAGCGTCCAGACATCCAAGTGGTGGGCGAAGACCTGCACCCACTTGCTCAAGTGCGTGACTTCTCGCCCTACATCGCCAAGATCAAGGCAGCAGGCGCTGACACTGTGATCACCGGCAACTGGGGTTCTGATTTGGCCTTGTTGGTCAAAGCCGCCAACGAAGGCGGTTACACCGGCAAGTTCTACACCTACTACACCGGTGTGACCGGCACGCCCACAGCGCTGAGCACGGGTGGTGCCGGCCGGGTGTATCAAATTGCTTACCAGCACTACAACATGGGTGGCCCCATGGAGAAGTGGATGGCCGACTTTAAGAAACGCTACAACGACGACATGTTCACCGGCTCGGTGCCTCATATCTTCACAGCGATGTCTCTCGCGATAAAGAATGCGAAATCAACAGACCCCGTCAAGGTAGCTGCCGCCTTGGAAGGCATGAAGACCAATAGCTTCAACGGTGAGATCGAATTGCGTAAAACCGATCACCAAATTCAGCAGACCTTGTTTTTAACGGTCTGGCAAAAGGCAGACAAAAAATACCCCTATAGCCCAGAAAACACGGGCATGACTTTGGCACCTGTGAAAACTTTTGAGCCCTATGTGGCCAGCACGCCAACCAGCTGCCAGATGAAACGCCCAAGCTGAGCGTGGGTTCATGTTGTAAGGCGGTGTGGCTCCAACCCACCGCCTTGATTTTTAGGTTACGGCAAATGCAAGGTGGTTGATGGAGTTTTTGTTGATCTCCATGCTCAATGGGTTGAGTTATGGCCTCTTGCTGTTCATGCTCAGTTCGGGCTTGACCTTGATCTTTAGCATGATGGGCGTGCTCAATTTTGCCCATGCCAGCTTTTACATGCTCGGCGCATACATGGGCTACTCGCTCAATGGCGTCCTGGGATTTTGGGCGGCGTTGTTCATTGCGCCCCTGCTGACCGGCGCGATAGGCGCGAGCTTTGAGCGTTTGAGCTTGCGCCGTGTGCATAAGTTTGGCCATGTCCCTGAGTTGTTGTTGACCTTTGGCCTGTCCTACATTTTGTTGGAGTTGGTGCAACTGGTGTGGGGTCGAGCGGCCTTAGAGTTTGTGCCTCCGCCACAGTTGCAGGGGCCTGCCTTCACCTTAGTTCAAAACTCATTGAATGGCTTGTCGCTGGTCTGGGGTGCTGCAGCCCCTGAGTTGTGCAGCGTTGCCGACGCAGCAGTGCGGGTGGTGTGTTCACCGTTTCCGACCACGCGTGGCTTCATGATGCTGGTGGCCTTGCTGATGATGTTGGGTTTGTGGACCTTGCTGACCAGCACCCGCGTGGGTCTGGTCATTCAAGCGGCGCTGACCCACCCGGAAGCGGTCGAGTCACTCGGACACAACGTGCCGCGCATTTTCATGTGGGTGTTTGGTGTGGGCACAGGCTTGGCAGGCTTGGCAGGTGTGATTGGTGGCAGCACCTTTGTCACCGAACCGGCCATGGCTGCCACCGTGGGTTCGGTAATTTTTGTGGTGGTGGTGGTCGGCGGCATGGGCTCGTTGGCAGGTGCTTTTTTGGCCTCACTGCTCATCGGTGTGGTGCAAACCTTTGCGGTGGCATTTGACTATTCGCTCTTGCTGTTGCTGCAAAACCTGGGCTTGCACGTAAGCCAGAGCATGCGTGAGAACTCGGTGCTCAAGCTCACCTTGTCTCAGGTGGCGCCCATCCTGCCGTATTTGTTGTTGGTGCTGATCTTGATCTTCCGCCCCAAAGGGCTGCTGGGCACACGGGAAGGTTGAGTCATGCGTGCGTCCAAAACCCATTACGAATTCAAACCCTACAACGTGGCGCGTTGGATCATTTGGAGCCTCTTCACGTTGTTGCTATTGCTGGCGCCCCGAATGTTTTCGAGTAATTTGGCAGTGAACATGTTGTCGCAGATTGGCATTGCGATGGTGGCCTGCTTGTCCTACAACATGCTGTTGGGCCAAGGTGGAATGCTGAGCTTTGGCCATGCGGTGTACACCGGTCTCGGCGCCTACACCGCCATGCATGCACTCAATGCCGCGAGCAGCGGCGCACTGGCCATTCCCGTCAGTTTGGTGCCTTTGGTGGGTGGTTTGGGGGGCATGTGTTTTGCTGTGCTGTTTGGCTTTGTGACCACGCGAAAATCGGGCACCACCTTTGCCATGATCACCTTGGGACTGGCCGAGTTGGTATTCGCCATGTCCTTGATGTTCTCTGAATTTTTTGGTGGCGAAGCCGGGGTAGCGGGCAACCGCGTGGTGGGGCAGGCGGTGTGGGGAGTCACCTATGGGCCGGCCATTCAAGTCTATTACCTCACCGCCGGCTACACCTTGGTGTGCGTGGCCCTGATGTACGCTTTCACACGGACCCCGCTGGGTCGAATTTTGAACGCTGTGCGCGACAACCCAGAGCGGGTCGAGTTCATTGGTTACAACACCCAATATGTGCGCTATTTTTCATTCATTATTGCGGGCTTTTTTGCCGGCATTGCGGGTGGCTTGGCGTCAGTGAATTTTGAAATTGTCACAGCCGAGGTGGTGGGCTCTGGCCGATCAGGCGCTTATTTGCTGTTCACCTTTTTGGGAGGTGCGACATTTTTCTTTGGTCCCATCATCGGGGCCATTCTGATGGTGCTGGCT
>CAIMWY010000001.1 GCA_903845315.1 uncultured Burkholderiales bacterium | reverse complement strand
GATGGGGTCGCGGGGTGCCATTTCGACAGCGGTAAACATTGACATCGTCAGTCCTTGATCACAGATAAACAGAAGGGGATTGGGTAAGAACGCGCAGTCTGCGGTAGGCTAGTGCGCTTGGCCTGAATTTTAAGGGCCAGCTTGATTGTTTTTTTGCCAAGTTATGTCCACACCCTTTGAAGTTGTCTCAGACACCAGCGTTTTGCCCGCTACGGGGCAGATGGTGCGCTACCCAGGCTCGCCGTTTGAGCTGTATCAGCCCTACCCACCAGCGGGCGATCAGCCCACCGCGATCGCCGAGTTGATCGACGGTATCAACGATGGTGAGGTATTTCAAACCTTGCTGGGTGTGACGGGTTCTGGCAAAACCTTCACCATGGCCAATGTGATTGCCCAACTGGGGCGTCCTGCCATTATTTTTGCGCCCAACAAAACCTTGGCTGCGCAGCTCTACAGCGAGTTTCGTGAATTTTTCCCCAACAACGCGGTGGAGTATTTCGTCAGCTACTACGACTACTACCAGCCAGAGGCCTATGTGCCTCAACGTGATTTGTTCATTGAAAAAGACAGTGCCATCAACGAGCACATTGAGCAAATGCGCTTGAGTTGCACCAAGAGTATCTTGGAGCGCCGTGATGTGATAGTGGTGGCCACGGTGTCTGCCATTTACGGTATTGGTGAGCCCGAGAGCTACCACCAGATGGTGATGACGGTGCGTGCTGGTGACAAAGTGGGCCAGCGTGATGCGATTGCCCAGTTGGTGCGTATGCAGTACGAACGCAATGACCAAGACTTTTCACGTGGCAAGTTCCGTGTGCGGGGCGACACCATCGACGTATTCCCCGCTGAACATTCGGAGTTGGCAATTCGCATTGAGCTGTTTGACGACGAGATCGACAGCCTGCAACTGTTTGACCCGCTCACCGGGCGCATTCGGCAAAAGATTCCGCGTTTCACCATCTACCCCTCTAGCCACTACGTGACCCCGCGTGACAGGGTGCTGGCCGCGGTCGAGACCATCAAAGTGGAGTTGGCCCAGCGCTTGAAAGAGTTGGTGGGCATGAACAAGTTGGTCGAAGCGCAGCGCCTTGAGCAACGCACCCGCTTTGATTTGGAAATGCTGTCTGAGGTGGGCCACTGCAAAGGCATCGAGAACTACACCCGCCATTTGTCAGGCGCAGCCCCCGGCGAGCCCCCTAGCACCTTGACCGACTACATGCCCAAAGATGCACTGATGTTTTTAGACGAAAGCCACGTCATGATCGGCCAACTCGGCGGCATGTACAACGGCGACCGAGCGCGCAAAACCACCTTGGTGGAGTACGGCTTTCGCTTGCCCAGCGCCTTGGACAACCGGCCTTTGAAGTTGGAAGAGTTTGAAAAACGCATGCGCCAAGTGGTGTTTGTGTCGGCCACGCCGGCTGATTACGAGAAGACCCATTCAGGCCGTGTGGTGGAGCAACTGGTGCGGCCCACAGGCTTGGTCGACCCCTTGGTCGAAGTGCGCCCCGCCACGCACCAAGTGGACGATGTGCTGCAAGAAATCCGCATCCGCGTTGAGCTTAAAGAACGGGTTTTGATCACAACGCTTACCAAGCGCATGGCCGAGCAGCTCACCGACTACCTCGCAGACAACGGTGTCAAAGTGCGCTACTTGCACAGCGACATCGACACCGTGGAGCGGGTGGAGATCTTGCGAGACTTGCGATTGGGCACCTTTGATGTGCTGGTTGGCATCAACTTGTTGCGCGAAGGCATTGACTTGCCCGAGGTGTCTCTGGTGGCTATTCTTGACGCTGACAAAGAAGGCTTCTTGCGCTCTGAGCGCAGCTTGATTCAAACCATTGGCCGCGCGGCCCGCAACCTCAGCGGCAAAGCCATCTTGTATGCCGACCGCATGACCGAGTCGATGAAAAAAGCAATTGGTGAGACCGAGCGGCGACGTGCCAAACAAATGATCCACAACGCAGCCCATGGCATCACGCCACGTGGCGTGTTCAAGCAAGTGCGCGATTTGATCGACGGCGTCTACAGCGAAAAAGCAGGCAAAGAAGCCCAAGCCCGTGAGATTCAGAAAGCCAGAATCGAGGACATGAGCGAGCGCGATGTGGCCAAAGAAATCAAGCGTTTGGAAAAGCTCATGATGGAGCACGCCCGCAATTTGGAGTTCGAAAACGCCGCCCGCGTGCGCGACCAGCTGGCCTCGTTGCGCGAGCAGGCCTTTGGCGGGGCAGGGCACGACAACGTGGTGGTGTTGGCCCAAAAGGCTTGATCCTGCGGCCTACGGGTGTGCAAGGGTTAGCCCTTGGTTTTCCCGGCATCCGATCGCTTGCGTGACAGAGTACCCGAGCAAATCAATGGGTCTTATGCTATAGTTGACTCAATTAGTCGACAAAGGCCTCACCCCTGAAAGGAGCTTGCCATGCGTCTCACCACCAAAGGTCGTTTTGCTGTCACTGCCATGATTGATTTGGCCTTGCGCCAAAACAACGGGCCCGTCACTTTGGCGGCCATCAGCCAGCGCCAACAAATCTCCTTGTCTTACTTGGAACAACTGTTTGGAAAGTTGCGTCGCCATGACTTGGTTGAGTCCACGCGCGGTCCCGGTGGCGGTTACTCGCTGGGTCGCAAAGCGGCAGACATCACCGTGGCCGACATCATCGTGTCGGTCGACGAGCCAATTGACGCCACCCACTGCGGCGGCAAAGAAAACTGTCTGGGTGAAAGCGGCCGCTGCATGACCCACGAACTCTGGGCTTCGTTGAACCAACGCATGGTGGAATTTTTAGACTCTGTCACTTTGCAAAAATTGGTCGATGACCAATTGGCCAAAGGTATAGAAATCGAGAACAAGCCCGCCATCCGCCGCGCCATCTCCAGCATGCCGGTAGTCAAGCCCATCCGTGTGAATGCACCGAATTCGGTGTTTGCCTTGGGCAACGCCTTCGCCAAAAGCTAAACCTTTTTTGAAGAGTCTCCATCGTCATGACGCCCCATTTCCCTATTTATCTTGACTACGGCGCCACCACACCGGTAGACCCACGCGTGGTCGATGCCATGATTCCTTGGTTGCGAGAGCACTTTGGCAACCCGGCGTCACGCAGCCACGCCTGGGGCTGGGAGGCCGAAGAGGCTGTTGAAAAAGCCCGTGCCGATGTGGGCGCATTGATTGGTGCCGACCCACGTGAAATCGTGTGGACATCGGGCGCCACCGAATCCAACAACCTCGCCCTGAAAGGTGCAGCGCACTTTTACAAGTCCAAAGGCAAGCACCTGATCACCGTCAAGACCGAGCACAAGGCTGTGCTTGACACCATGCGTGAGTTGGAGCGTCAAGGCTTCGAGGTGAGTTACCTTGACGTGCAAGAAGACGGCATGTTGAGCATGGATGTGCTCAAAGCTGCCATTCGTCCCGACACAATTTTGATCAGCGTGATGCACGTGAACAACGAAATCGGCGTCATTCAAGACATCACTGCCATTGGCCAGTTGTGCCGCGAAAAGGGCATCATTTTTCACGTGGACGCTGCGCAATCCACCGGCAAGGTTGAGATCGACATGCACACCTTGCCGGTCGACTTGATGAGCCTGGCCTCCCACAAAACCTATGGCCCCAAAGGCATAGGCGCTTTGTATGTGCGCCGTAAACCCCGCGTTCGTTTGGAAGCCCAAATGCATGGCGGTGGCCACGAGCGCGGCATGCGCAGCGGCACACTGCCCACGCACCAGTGTGTGGGCATGGGCGAAGCTTTCCGTTTGGCCAAATTGGAGATGGCGCAAGACGTGGCCAAAGCCCGTGCCTTGCAAAAGCGTTTGCTCGACGGTTTGACCGACATGGAACAAGTATTTGTCAACGGCAACCTCGAACACCGTGTGCCGCACAACCTCAACATCAGCTTCAACTATGTGGAAGGTGAGTCGCTCATCATGGGCATCAAAGGTTTGGCGGTGTCATCGGGCTCTGCTTGTACCTCGGCCAGTTTGGAGCCCAGCTATGTGCTGCGCGCCTTGGGGCGCAGCGACGAATTGGCCCACAGCAGTTTGCGCATGACGATTGGCCGCTTCACCACCGAAGAAGAAATCGATTACGCCATTGCCACGATCCGTGAGAACGTGACCAAGTTGCGCGACCTCAGCCCCCTATGGGACATGTACAAAGACGGCATTGACATCTCGACGATTC